>CACXED010000001.1 GCA_902766575.1 uncultured Ruminococcus sp.
CGCGCCGCGCTCGACGAGTACGCCAACGATCCTTACCACTGCAGCGTCGTCAAGACCCATATGCACGCCGTCGCTTCGTCGAGCGTGACGGTTGACTACGAGCTCTGAGCCGGAGGATATCACCCGCAATGCAGAAGTTCAAGTTTGACGACCCCTCGATACGCTACACCGGGCGCTTTGGAAAGACCGGCACATGGTCGGCTGAATTCATGGCTGCGACCGCCTGCGGAGCGACGATAGAGATCGCTTTCACCGGACGCGACTGCGTGCTGCTTTTCAACACCGAGCACAGTTCCGAGCCCTTTGGGCATATTTATCTCAGCGTCGACGGCGGAGCGCGCGTCGAGTCGGCGATATCGCCGTTTGTCAGAGTCAGCGCGCCGGACGATGGGACTCATATCGTCACCTGTATCTACAAATCGAGCGTCGAGCAGCAGCACCGCTGGCATCAGCCTTTGGTCGGAAAGATAGCCTTTGAGGGATACGAAGCCGAGGGCAGCGCTTCCCTGCCCGCCGATAACCGCCGAACTATCGAGTTCGTCGGCGATTCTATCACCGAGGGCGTGCTGATAGACAGCTTCCGCAGAGTCTCGCTGAACGATCAGCACAACCGTCCGTGGCAGGACGACGTCACCGCGACATATGGCTGGCTGACGGCTGAAGCGCTCGGTCTGCGTCCATACATGATGGGCTACGGCGCGGTCGGCAACACTCACGGCGGCTGCGGCGGAGTTCCAAAGACTGCCGACGCATATCCGTACAACTTTGAAAACTCGCCCGTGACCTATCCGTCCTGCGACTTCATTCTGATAAATCACGGCGCTAACGACCGCGGAAACCGCGACAGCTATCTTCCCGAGTATAAGGAGCTTCTTGGGCTGATACGCTCGCGCAATCCGAAGTCGGCGCTGATAGTCCTCTCGCCCTTCTGCGGAGCGTTTGACGATATCCTCCCGGGCTTTGTCGAGAGCTTCAACCGCGAGACCGGCGACAGCGTCTGTTACATCAGCTCCGAGGGCTGGGTTCCCGCCGAGCCGCTTCACCCGCTCCGCGACGGACACAGGATAATATCCGAGCATCTCATCAAAGCGCTCGAGCCGATAATCGGATAAACGAAAAAACGCCCGTCAGGGCGTTTTTTATGTGATGTTCAGCGACCGGACAAACTTCTCAATCAGTTCGCTTACCAACTCGGGCTGATCGGTGTTGGAGTTGTGTCCAGCGTCCTTTATCCATTCAAGCGGTATGCCGGAGATCCTGTGCCATTCCCGGTTGTAGCGCTTTGTATAGCCGGCTCTGTCCTTTTCTCCGCAGATAAGCAGCGCCGGACAGTCGATCTCATAGGGCAGATCGGCTTCTATAGCCTCGGCGATGATCCGGAAGCCGTGCCCTGCGAGCTTTGCGTAGCGCTCCTTGTCGCCGTCGTAGACCATGATGATCCTTCTCATCAGTTCCCTGCCGTACTCAGAGACCGCGCAGCCCTCCGAACCGTCTTTCACAAGCGCTCTCCACGGATAAAGCCGGTAGAACGGCTCCATGCGCTTCAGCAGCCAGATATCGGCTTTTGAGGAATAGCGCCTTTGAAGCGGCGCGGAGTCGATTGAGACAAACCCTTTCAGCCTGCCGGGAAACCTCTGCATGAACGCCTGAGCGACGTATCCGCCCATCGACTGACCGATCATGATCGGCTCGTCGATAGCTTCCCTCTCCAGTATCCCGCCAAGCCACCCGGCCTTTTCCTCGAGCGAAAAATCCAGTCTGAACGGCCAGGAATCCCCGTGTCCGGGCGCGTCCCAGACCAGCACCGGATATTTGTCCTCAAAATACTCAAGCTGTCTGTCAAACAGCCTGTGATCCGCGGTCAGACCGGGCAGAAAGACCAGCGTGATTCCGCCGCGCTTTGCTCCGGTCAGATAGTGAATATTTCCGGATCTGACAGCGTAGATATTTTCTGTCATGATGAGCTCCCCCTGCCGCCGTATTCGGTCACTTGAATATCTTGATCTTGAGGATTATTAGCATCGCCAGCAGTCCGGCGGCGATGCCTACCGCCAGCATTATCCAGAAGCTGCCGGGCGTCGTTGCAAGCGGGATGTCCGCCACGTTCATTCCGTATGCCGAGAACAGCATCGTCGGGAACGCCATTACCGCCGTGATGATCGCGAGAGCCTTCATCGCGACGTTCAGATTGTTCGATATGACCGACGCAAAGGTGTTTGAAAGGTTTGTGAGTATCTCCGAATTGATCTTAGCCATCTCGATAGCCTGACGGTTCTCGACTATGACGTCCTCAAGGAGATCGTTGTCCTCCTCGTAGCGCTTGATCACATCGGTGCGGCAGAGCTTTTCGTGGACAGACTCGTTGGAGCGCAGTCCGGTCGAGAAGTAGACCAGCGATTTCTGCAGCTTCATCAGCTCCATCAGCTCGCGGTTGCGCTGATTTTTGGAAAATTCCTCCTCAGCGGCGTCGATCTTTTTCTCGATGAGCCGGAGGTAGATGAGATAACGTCTCGCCGCGGCGTAGAGTATCTGCAAAACAAAGCGCGAGCGCTTGCCGGGATGGAAATCGCGCTCCTTTCCGTTGGCAAAGCCGCGGAGAATGTGCGTGTCCTTCTGGCAGACGGTGATGATATGCTCGCCGGTGAGGATCATCGCCAGCGGGATAGTCGTGTAGAGCTCGCGCTCCGAGGTCTCCTCCCGGGTAGGAATATTGATCAGCAGCATACGGTAGCTGTCCTCGATTTCGATACGCGAACGCTCGTCGAGGTCGAGCGCCGACCGGCAGACCTCCATAGGCAGATTGAACGCCGACGAGATCGTGTGCAGCTCCTCGTCGTTCGGATCGGTCAGCGCGATCCAGCACCCGCTCGGAGGCAGAGATTCTACTTCTTCGATCTCATGGTTTACTTCGATATAATAATTAAGCATGGCTCGTACCTCCGTTTATATCTTCTTATAATTATACCACGATCAGGTGCAGTTTGTCAACCGGATGCCGGAATTTTATCGCAGCTTGTCGCTTTTTTACAAATTCTTGTCGCTATTTATAATTGCAATGCGGAAGACTTTGATGTATAATTAAGGCAATCTTATTTTAAGGATGGTGCCAGAAATGACCAAAATCGTTCTTATAGGCGCGGGAAGCCAGTTCGGAGCCAGACTCTCCGTAGATATCATGGCTACGCCCTCTCTCGTCGACTCAGAGATCTGCCTCTGCGATCTGCACGAGGGCAGACTTGCAAAGGTTACTGCCTACGTTCAGCGCATGATCGACGCCTACAAGCTCCCGACAAAGCTCTCCTACTCCACAGACCGCACAAAGCTGCTACCCGGCGCGGACTATGTCATCACCTCGGTCGCAGTCGGCGGAGGAGCTTACTACGGCTCTCCCTACCGCGAGGAGATCGAGATCCCGCGCAAGTACGGAATCGAGCAGGAGGTCGCCGATACCTACAGCGTCGGAGCGACCTTCCGATTCCTGCGAACCGCTCCGGTTCATATGCAGATCTGTCAGGACATCAAGAAGTATTGCCCAAACGCGCTTCTGCTCAATCACACGAACCCGATGGCGGCGCTCACGATGATACATGACTACATGGGCGTTAAGAACGTCGGTATCTGCCACGGAGTTCAGGGAACGACTGATATGCTCGCGCGGCTGCTCGGCTTTGACAGCGTCGATAAGATCGCCTACAACGTGATGGGCATAAACCATCTCGCGTGGTTCATGGATCTCAAAAAGGCTGACGGCGGAGAGGATCTCTATCCGAGACTCCGCGAGAGACTTGGTGAGACCGACGATCCCGACGTCGCGTCTTTCCTCGAGAGGGAGTCGGTGCGCTGCGAGATCATGAAGACCTTCGGCTACTTCCCCACCGAGTCTAACCGTCACGACAGCGAGTATCTTCCCTACTTCCGCCGCACTCACGAGATGATCGAGAGCTATCACCTCAAGCCGAAGCCTCCCGTGGCGATGGAGATGCCCTTCAAGCGCGCATGGGCTGACGACGGAGCGGGCGATCAGAAGCCGGGCGAGCTCAAGTCCTCGCGCGAATACACGATCAGCATCATCAACGCGATAAAGACCGGCGAGATCTTCCGCTTCAACGGAAATGTCATGAACACCGAGGGCGTTATCTCGAATCTGCCGCGCGAGCTCTGCGTCGAGGTTCCCTGCATGGCTGACAGCTTCGGAGTGCATCCGGTCGCGATGGGCAAGCTGCCGGCGCATCTTGCGGGAATGAATCACGCCTGCGCAACGCCGGTGATCCTCGCGGTCGAGTCGATAATCGAGCGCGATCCCGAAAAGGCGTTCTACGCAATCGCGACCGATCTGAACGCGCAGTCGCTGCTGACGATCCCGCAGCTCCGCTCGATGTTCAACGAGCTCTGGGAAGCCGAGGGCGATCTGCTCGAATACTACGAAAAGGGCTATGTCACCGAGCGCTACGCTCTGAACTGAAATTTTACATCATAGGATAAAGAATTACTTATTTATTCCATTTAAGACCAGACTCAACAATTTTTTTAGCTAATACCTCCGGTATAACAGAATCTTCATTATCAGATTCGATCCAATAATTGCCTGTTAATTTGCCATAATCATTAAAGTCAATACTAAATTCCCATTCACTAAGACCACTTTGAGATGTAACTAGTCCATGCACTGTCACGCCATCGATTGTAATATTTTTAATCCTCTTAATGCTTTTTTGACAAGCATATACTGCTGTTATAAAATCTTCTTTAGTAATATTGTTATTAAAATCGCATGGATAGCTCAGTCTTCTCTCTTTTTCTTCCCTTTCTCGCTTTTCTATTTGATGTGTAGCAATAGTCTCAATTATTGGTGAAACATTTTCGATTAAACCGTTTAGCGAATTAAACAAATCAATGATTGTGTCTAAAACACCTTTATTTGTATCTCTGTTATTATCTTTCATTAAATATATACACCCTTTTTCTTCAAGTTACCCAAAAAGAGTAATCGTATTGAGCAAATATTAAATTAAACATCACCGTCGGACTTAAATCCGGCGGTGAATTTTTGTGTTTATTTCGAGAGCAGACCGTCGATAAACTGTCTTGCGAGTCTTGCCGATCTTCCGCCGCGTTCGAGCGCAAAGCGCTCGGCGAGCAGGTCAATCTCCTCCTTCGGCATTTCGATGCCATTCTCGGCGGCGAGATGGTGGACGATGTGCAGGAAGGTCTCCTTGTTCGGCTTGCTGAAGCTGATGTGGATTCCGAAGCGCTCGGACAGCGAGAGCAGCTCCTGCATCGAGTCGTTGCGATGCACCTCGTCGCCCTCGCGGTCGGAGATGCTCTCCTTGATGATATGGCGGCGGTTGCTGGTGGCGTAGATC
>CACXED010000002.1 GCA_902766575.1 uncultured Ruminococcus sp.
ACGTCCGGCTGCTCTGGCTCCACTGACGGAGCGGGAATATGAAATCGAGGGGATGCTGGCCTAACGTCTGTCTAACCGTGAGATTGCAGAAAAGCTGTTACTCTCCGAGGTCAGTATCAAGCAATACATCAATCAGATTTATTCTCAACTTCATATTGAGGGAGACGCCCGAACCAAGAGAAAGCAGCAGTCTGAGCCGTTCTCGCAAAAGACCTAACGTTTGGTTAATGTTTTTTCATTGAATCCATTGTACACTGTATGTACGGTGGATTTTATATCTTTGGAAAATACCGGAAAAGGGGGTACACATTTCACCACGGATGCGAATACAAATTAGACGACAAACGAGCTTCGCCAGGAAGTCAGGCTGTCCGGTGGTTTTATGGATGTCACCTTCTATCTGGTTAACGACGGGCAGGTCCTGGTGGACTGAGCCAAGGTCAACGAGGGGCGACTTGCTTCTTCCGTATGGGGATATCCCACTTCTAAAAATCCGCATCGGCGCTTGAGTCGCTCCCCAGCGTTGCTCTATCCTCCGTTGTGGCAAAAGCAATATTATTATACAATACAAAAACGTATTTTTTGAAAGGAGTTTGTGTAATTGAATCTATCGCTGGGGGAAGATTTTAGGCAATACCGCACAATTCACGGCTTACGCCTTAAGCACGCATCTGCTTGCTCTTTTTCCGTCCGAGTTGCTTGCAACTCGTAGTTGCTTGCAACTCATCTTCACAAAAAATTCTTGACAGGGGCGGGACCCTGCCTAACAGTTGCGAAGCAACTGATCGGATTCTTTGTATCGTCTGACGAAAGAAATTGAGGACTTGCGTAGCAAGTCCTGCGCATCCTGCGCACTTAGAATTGTGCGGTATTGCCTTAATTTGCGTTCCGCATATGAGAAGTCCCGTTTGCCGCTCGCTTGGACTTTTCGAGCGAGGCGTATTCCCGAGGCGACATTCCGACGATGCGCCCGAACACCCGAGTGAAATAGTTAGGGTCGTTATAGCCGAGCTCTGCGGCAAGGAGGGTTATACTTATATCCGGCTCGCGGTATATCGCCCGCTTCGCCTGATTTATTCGTATCCTGTTCAGATATTTGTGAAAAGACATACCGAAGGTCTCCTTGAATAAATGACAGAAATGCGTTCGGCTGTACTTCATGTCGGCGGCTATGTCTGCAAGGCTGATGTCGCTCGTCAGATGACGGCTTATATATTCGCAGACCTGTTTCATAAAATCATTGCTCAGATTTTCGACCTCATTGTTCCGAACCAGCTCCTCTCTCCCCATAAGCCGTGATAATATGCACAGGCTTCTCCCGATTATTGCATATTCGCTCCATTGCTCCATCGGAGCGGCTGCGGCAATTATCTCCCGAAACAGGCCTGACAGCTCGGTATTAAGCTCAGGAGCGAATCGGTGGGCTATCGCCTTGCGTTCGTGGCTAAGCTGACTTACATATCGGAAAAAATCCGCAAAAATGTCCGATACCGGCATGAACGACAGCACCATACGCTTCAGTCCCGCCGAGAGGTCATAGCAGATGCTGTGCTGCTCGTAGGAATTCACGAAAATAACCTCGCCGCCGAAGCATTCGATCTGCTCGCTGCCGACGCTGACTATCGCGTGACCCGAGATAATATACAGAAATTCTATGTTGCCGTGTATGTGCGGCGGCGTGTAGCATATCATTCCTGGCGTCGGATAGACTGTCCCCGAAAGCTCGAACGACTCGTCCAAAAGCGGATTGTCATTGATCATTATAAGCCGGTTTCGAAAGTCAATTCCCGGCAGATTATCGTCGAGCAGCAGCGTTATGCCGTATTCGGACAGCGGTTTGTCCGAGACCAATGCGTCGGTTATATGGTTTTTCATATCAGCAATATTGTCCTTATATCATAATAATATTATTCTTTCGCAAAATCCGGTTTTGTGCTATCATATTAGTACAAAAGAACGGTTTTGGACGGGTTTCCACTTTAATTATAGCATAATTTTGTTGAGCCGTCAATACTGTGCTGTTATTTTCGGATTACGATTTCTTGGAGGTATTATTTTATGAAGCAAACAAAAATTATTTCCTGTCTGCTGCTTCTGTCGCTGCTCGCGTCGGTCGGATGTGGAAGCGCCGCGGACAAGGATATGCAGACTTCCGATGATCAGACCGAAACGTCCGCCGCGGAAACCGAGCCTGCGGAGCTGACTATTGAGTCTGTGCTGCCCGATTCGCTTGATTTCGGCGGAGAGACGATACGCTTCGCGGTCGAGCTTGGTTATAACAACTTCAATACGATGTCCACTTCGATTTACGTTGAGGAGGACACGGGCGATATCATCGATTCCGCTATCTACAACCGCAACGGCAAAATCGAGGAATATCTGAATCTTGAAATCGAGATCGTGCAGGAATATGGACCGACGACGCTTTATTCGAACGTGACGAACTCGGTTCTCGCAGGCTCGGACGATTTTGACGTCGTAGCCGCGTACAACGCTTACACCGCGAGCCTTGCCGCATCGGGCGCGCTCAAATGCCTTGACGATTTCAGATATCTCGACACCGACGCGCCCTACTGGCCGACCGAGCTTATAAATATGATGGCTTACAAGGGCACATATTGGGTCATGGGCGACCTGAATCTCACCTATACCGGCGGTCTCGGAGCTATGTATGTGAATGCCAGTATCTGGGATGAGCTGTATCACGGCGCGAGCATCTATGATGTTGTACATGACGGCAAATGGACGCTCGACTACATGACTAAGACCATCGAGGACGCTTATATCGACCTCAACGGCAACACTCAGGTTGACGCGGATGACCGTTTCGGCTTCATCTATACCTACATCGAGACCTTTGCGACCGGCTGTGGACTCAAATATTCCGAGCGCGACAATAACGGCGTTCCGCAGCTCACCTTTATGAGCGAGCACAGCGTAGACGTCTGGAACAAGCTCTACACCTGCATATTCAACGGAACCGGCTGCTACGGCATGAAGGACGACGAGGACAAGTTTGCGTTCAAGAACGGAAGATCGCTATATCTGATGAACTCCTCGATAGCGTTTGTGATAAACGACCTGCGCGATATGAACGACGATTTCTTCATTATCCCGCTCCCGAAATACGACGAGGAGCAGGACGAGTATTACTCGAAGATTGCAGACAATATGACGCTCTACGGCGTTCCGGTCACATCGCAGAAGGACGACGCGATCGGCGCGCTGCTTGAAGCGATGGAAATCGAAAGCGTCCGCACCGTTATGCCGACCTACTACGACATGGCGCTGAAGAATAAATACACCCGCGACGCGGAAAGCGCGGAAATGCTCGATCTGATACGCTCGAATATCGTCAATGATTTCGTCTGCCTCTATTCGGAGACTATAGGCGGCGGACTTGGCGTCACCGGAAAGGGAATAGCGCGCATACTCAGAACCGCCGCTACGCAGAAAACCACCGATCTTGCTTCGCTCTATGAATCGAACGCTGCGGTTTACCAGTCCTGTCTCGACGATCTGCTGAAGCGTTTTGACGATCTTGCTGAAGAAAGAAAATAACAAAAAATCCTCCCGAGGGAGGATTTTTTGTTATTGCCCTGTCCGTGATTCTTATTTGAAACTATTTGATTCCTCGACAAGCCTCTTATACTTCGGACGGTAAGCTTCGGGAATCTCCGATTCATCGGCAGCCTCGGTAAAGGATACATGAAAATTTTTCATCATCTTCCGGAGACTTTTTATTTCAACGAATCTGTATTATCCGTTGTGCTTGTCAAGCAGAAAGAGCTCAGACAGTGCATAAAAGGAGCGCCATTGTTATCGGGAGATATGTTTATTTGTGCCTTCTTATTTATTATTCAGGCAGCGATACAGGAAGGTCACGATCTGAGCGTGGCTGCAAACTTCGTCGGGGCTGAACATGGTGCCAGCGTTTGTACCAATTGTGACCGTTTTCCACAGCCCACAGTACTGCCGTCTCGCAGTAGCTTCCCTCGACCACATCCGTGAAGAAGAACTGAACCTTTTCCTTGAAGTTCACAGTGACAGTTACATTGCCGCCTGCGATGGGATTATCGGTCGAGGTATCCACACTGCCGCCTTCCGTGGGCAGCTCCACAACGGGAGGATAGGTGGGAGTGGCGGAACCGCCGGAGGAGTAGCTGCCGCAATCCGTCAGTATGGCACATCCATGTCAGCCGGAACGCAGAATCTCAGATTATAAAACCTCTAATAAAAAATCAGTACTGAATGAAACAACTGTCTTCGCATAATTTGCTGACCATCATTATATCTGCCGGAAAAATTCAGACGGGGTGACGCCAAGCTGCTTCTTGAAGCAGCGGGTATAGTAGCAATAGCTGGGAAATCCGCATCGGGCGGCTATGTCGGTCAGAGACAGCTCCTGACCTTTGTATTCCTTCGATATTTCAATGCGGTATTCACAGAGATAATGAGAAAAGGACATACCGAAATTCTCCTTGAACAGGGTGCAGAAATAATTCTTGTTGTACCCGAGCGCCCTTGCTGTCGTTTCGGTCGTGATATCCTCGGTATAATGCCCATCAATGAAGCTCTTAACCGAGCGTCTGAACTCAGCCCGGCGTTTATTGTGAGCAGATTTTTCGGCAGGCGGGAACTGCTCGAGCAGACAGCCGATCAGCTCGCATACCGCGCCGGTGAGAGCGCAGTCGGAATATATCGGCTTTTCGCCGAACAGCTCATATATGCCGAGCATACGGCGCATTATTCCGGCTATTCCGGAAATATCCGCCGTCCCGGACGGAATATGATTTATAAAGCAGCGCTCGCCGAGGAAAAGCTGACGGCACAGCTCATCTGCCGTCTTACCGCAGGCGGCGCCGAAGCTGTTCAGATCGAATACCGTGTGAATATATTCGGCAATTTCACCTGTGGGGATCATACCGTGGTGACGTTCAAAAGGATTGACAATAAGCAAATCGCCCGGAAGAAGTATAATCTCACGCTCCTCAAGAGTTACGACCATTTTCCCTCTGAGCATAAGATGTATCTCAAGCTCTCCATGTAAATGCGCATACATACATTCAGTCATATCATTTCTGCAATTCGCATACGAAAACCATTCCGGATTCGCCAGCTCCGGGTCATAGAAGCAATAGTCCGCTATATATATCGGCACGCCGTGATAATATTTTTTTGGGGAGTCAGTTATCATATCATCCGCTCCTTGGGTTTTGGTTCTGTTATTTTATTATAGCATATATCCTGTCTTATTGCAAGATATTCTGAATCCGGTACAAAAATATATGAATCGAGTTGTAGATTTATAGCAGGCAATATGATATAATAAACATATATTTCAAATATAAAGGAGAATAATTTATGAAAAAATCACTCAGCATTATACTTGCGCTTCTGCTTTTGTCAGCTACCTCCTGCCAGTCGGGCAACAATGTCCAAACCGAACCGGATACATCGTCCGCCGAGGTCACGACCGCTCCGGAAATCGATCATTTTGACGAGCTTGTAACCGACAAGTATTCGGGACGGACGCTGTCCATTTTCGACATAAACGATCATCCGACTATGCACGTAAATTTCAGCGCTGAGGAGCAGAACGGCGAAATTGTCAACGACGCGCTGTACAACCGGGACAGACTGATCGAGGATAAATTCGGTGTGACCATAACCTACGATGTTACGCCTGAGGTCGGAGCTAAGGAGGGCGCACAGACGCTTATACGTTCGGTGCTTGCCGACGAAAAATCCTATGATTATGTGATCGGCGTACTGCTCGGCGGCGCGCTGATGACGGCTTCGCAGCAGGGCGTGCTCGCCAATCTGTGCGATGTTCCGCACCTGTCCCTGACCGAAAACTGGTGGAGCAAGGCGATGTACGACAATTTCCGGCTCAACGACACCATGTACTACTCAACCGGCGACATTGCGGCGAGTATGTATCAGATGGTTTATGTCACGTTCACAAACACGCGGCTTCTGGACGATTATCAGATCAATGAGGATCTGTTTTCACTTGTTATTGACGGAAAATGGACGCTTGATAAGCTATACGACCTGACCAAGGATTTGAATCGTGACCTGAACGACGACGGAAAATTAGACACCTCTGATGATTTCATTGCTGCCTTTGACTGCTACAGGCCGGAGTCCTGCGGCGTTCACATTGTCAGCGTTTCTAAAGACAACACTACGCTGAATATTGACATCCACAATGAAAGGCTTATTTCATATGTTGAAAAATGTTCAAAGCTCTATGCCAAAATTACCAGCACTGGCTACTCAGACGCAAATGACAGCAAGAAGATGATGTTCAAGGAGGGACGCTGCCTTTTCTATTCGCATCCGATAGAGGTAGCGATGTCGCATTTCCGTGATATGGAGGACGATTATCTCGTGCTGCCGATGGCGAAGCTCGACGAGAAGCAGGAGGAATATTACGGTCCCGGAAGCGGATGGGTCAGCGCGTTCATGGCGATACCGATTACCGCCGATTATGAGTTCTCGGGTCTGATGGCAGAAGCGATGGCGTACGCTTCATATCGCGACGTCCGCTCGAAAGCGTATGAGCTTGTATACAAGCAGAAGGCGCTCCGCGACGAACGCAGCGCTGAAATACTCGACATGGTATTCAACAATTCCTATATTGACTTCAACAGCATATACGACTTTGGTTCGATGAACTCTGCTGTAAACAATGCCATCAGCGGCTCCGGCACTTTGATTTCCGATTTGGACTCTAAACTACCATCCGCGGAACAGCAAATTGAGAATTTCTTAGAAACCTGGAATGGTCAAAAATAATTGCTGCGGAAGCTGTTGTCACTCACCGGGCTGCGACTCATTGAGCAGCTCGGGGACGCGGCGCTGACCATGCCGACGCCGCCTGCGGCTACTCCGGTTGAGCGGATCCCGGTAGAGCCGGAGCAGGCGGTAGTTTATGCGGCGTTGTGAGACGAAATCGGAGCAGGGAAGTGATCCCTGCTCCGATTGTCGTTTATTTTTTGACCTCGATGGCTATACATTTATACGGCGTTTTCTCATTGCAGCTCATCGAGGTATCGCTGACCCATTTCGATATGCTTGCCAGCGTCAGATTTTGTCCCTGCGAAATTAGGTCAGGGGCGACCATAAACCTCCGGAACCGACGCGACCGGCGACCAGTCGGAAACCGGAATGTCGGTAAGATCGGCAAATTCCAGCGGAAGCCCGGCCAGCGCGGAAATATCCGAAACATTATTAACAGCCAGCTGAAGCTCGGTCAGCGCCGTCAGTCCCGACAGCGGAGAAATGTCCGATATATTGTTAAAGGCAATATTCAGATCATACAGAGCCGTCATACCGGCCAGCGGTGAAATATCCGAAATATTATTATGGCCCAATGTCAGCCACTCCAGAGATATCATGCCTGTCAGCGCAGAAATGTCAGATATCCGGCACATGAAGGCGTAAAGCTCTTTCAATTCTAGCCCCGAAATCGGCGAAAGGTCGGAAACCGGATTCGAGCCGATGCTAAGCTCGGTCAGCACAGTCAGTCCCGACAGCACCGACAAATCGGCGATTTCATTTGAATCGACACACAGCCGCTCAAGCTTCGCAAGTCCGGAGAGCGGCGAAAGCTCGGAAATATCATTCGCCACAAGATCCAGATACGCAAGTCCGTCAAGCCCCGAAAGCGGCGAAATGTCGGATACCTGACAATGATTGATCGTCAGCTCACGCAGCGACCCGAGTTCCGCAAGCGCAGACAAATCAGACAGCGGCTCCGCACAAATTGTAAGCGATTCGAGCGAGGTAAAATGCCTGAGATCGTCGAGACTTTCGAGTCTGCCGCGTTCGGAGATTTCGGTGCCGTCCGACAGCGAATAGTCAATCTCGTCAAAATTTGAGTAGCTGCTTATGTATGTATCATCGTCATAGCCGATAATGCGGTCGGCGACAATTACAATACTGCGGATATCCTTCACATCGGCTGTGGTGATATCTCCCTCCGGCCTGCCGAGATACTCGCGTATCAGCCCTTCAAAGGCTTCGTCCTGCCAGACGATGACCTCATTATCCGGATATGTACGTGTGGCTGTAACCGTCGGCTCGGTCGAAACCGCATTGGTTTCGTTGCCGCTTCCCTCGGCAGAGGTGCCGGTTGTAACTGCTTCTCCGCTCAGCAGCCCGGCAAGCTGACCATCGTCGATTGCAGCCAGATACTCCGCCAGCGCATCGGCCAGCCGCTCATCCATGAGCGCAGCTCTCAGCTGCTCGTCTCCGGTCAGGATGTACCCGTCCGCTAAAACCCGCACCGCGTCGGCATATCTGCCAAGGCCGATATAAGCTTCGGCTGCACCAAGGCGGGCTTCGACGCTCCGCGGCTCGATTTCGAGCGCCAGCTCGAATTCGGCAAGCGCGCTCTCCCATTGCAGCTCATCGAGATATCGCTGACCCATTTCGATATGCTTGCCGGCGTCGGATTTGAACGGATTGAATATGATCCCGCAGGTGATTATCGCCGCCGCGAGGACGACGCAGAGGAGGATAAGGGGAAGTCGTTTTTTCATTGTAGGTGTCCTTTGTTTATTGGTAAATAGTAAGTCCCTCGATGCCGTCGAGCGGCGTGAGGTCGGTGACATTGTTTGCGTTGATATCTAAAGTGATTCGGTACAATAAAAGCTGACACTCGCTCACAAAAGAATTATAATAATATCATAATAATAATTAACGTAAATTGCAATAGCAAGTTGCAATAGTTTTCAAAAATGTAACAATCCATAGTAGAACGGCGCAGCCCGCAGCCGGCATCAAGCGACCATTTGTCTGCGCTTTTGAAGCGATCTGCTATGTGATGATGGCCATAGTGACGATCCTTTCGTTATTGCAACTTCATTTTACAATCCGCGACATGAAAAAGCATAAAGCATATTGACAAATATATGAGCCTATGCTATAATAGTGTACGTACACGATCTGTGTCTTACTGATAAATAATAACATATGGAGGAACAAGAGAATGAACCGCACAACCTATACCGGACGCCGCACTGACGAAATCTCCTTCCCGCTCGGAGGAATCGGAACCGGCTCGATCGGATTTGCCGGGAACGGACGGCTTATCGACTGGGAAATCTATAACCGTCCCGACAAAGGCTCGGTGAACGGATATACGCACTTCGCCGTCAAGGCCGAACGGGATAGAAAGCTCGCGGACGCGCGGGTACTCTGCGGCGATGTGCATAAGAATCTCTCGGGTCAGACCGGAATGAATTTCGGCTTCGGACTCACAAGCACCTCGATGGAGGGCTTCCCGCATTTTGGCAGCTGCACCTTCAGGGGCGAATTTCCGATCGCGGAGCTGGAGCTGACCGACCCCGATTCGCTCTGCTCGGCAAAAATCACCGCGTTCAATCCGCTGATACCCCACAACGCCCGCGATTCGAGTCTGCCCGCCGCTTTCTTTGAGATCACGATCACCAATACGACTGCGGAAACGCTCGACTTCACGGTCGCCGGAACGCTGGCAAACCCCTGCCAAAATTCGGTCAATGAATATTTTGCCGATGAAACTACCCGGGGAATCCGGATGTACTGCCCCACCGCCGAGCGCGAAAGCTCCGACTGGCACGAGCTGACATTGGCGACCGACGCGGAGGATGTGTCGTATCAGGAATACTGGTATCGCGGCGGATGGTTCGATAATCTCGAGACCTACTGGCGGAATTTCACCGAATATGCGCGCTTTGAAAACCGTTCATATTCAGCGCCCGGCAACCGCGACCACGGAACGCTTGCGGCTCATAAAAGGCTCGGAGCGGGTGAAAGCTTCACAGTGCGCTATCTTATCGCGTGGTACAATCCGATCAAACCCGATCAGTGGGCGGAGCGCGGAGAGGAGCCGGTCATCGTCCGGAACTATTATTCATATCTTTTCGACAGCTCAAAGGACGCGGCGCTATACTGCATATCCGAATGGAGCCGGCTTTACGGCGATACGAAGCGCTGGCACGACGAGCTGTTCGCATCGACCCTTCCCGAGGAGGTCATAGAAGCGGTCAGCGCCACCTCATCGGTGCTCAAGACCGAGACCTCGATACGCATCGGCGAGCGGGGAGATTTCTATGGCTGGGAGGGACTTGGAGAGAAATCCGGCTCCTGTCCCGGAACCTGCACGCACGTCTGGAACTATGCCTATACATTGCCTTTCCTGTTCCCCGAGCTTGAGCGGGGAATCCGCGAAAACGATTACCGCTATAATCAGCGTCCGAGCGGAGAGATGGTGTTCCGCACCCGCATACCCTTCGGACGGGGCATCGGCGGCTTCCGAGCCTGCGCCGACGGTCAGTTCGGCGGGATAATCAAGGTCTGGCGCGAATGGAAATTATCAGGCGATACCGAATGGCTGCGCTCGCTCTGGGCGCCGCTGAAAAAATCGCTCGAATATGCCTGGAGCGACGAAAACTACGACCGCTGGGACCGCGATAAGGACGGAGTGCTGGAGGGCAGACAGCATCACACGCTCGACATGGAGCTTTTCGGCCCGTCGAGCTGGCTCGAGGGCTTCTATCTCGGCGCGCTGAAGGCGGCGGCTGAGATGGCGGACGCGCTCGGCGATCCGGACGGGAACGAATATCGCAGACTTTTCGAGCGCGGCAGGAAATGGTGCGCCGGGAATCTGTTCAACGGCAGCTATTTCATTCAGAAGATCGATCTTACCGACCGGGCAATGCTCGAGAGCTACGACGGCGCCGTCAATTCCTACTGGAACGACGAAGCGGGACAGATCAAATATCAGATCGGCGAGGGCTGTGAGATAGATCAGCTGTTGGCTCAGTGGCACGCCGATATAATCGGACTCGGCGAGCTGTTCGATCCGACAGAGGTCAGAGTCGCGCTCGGGAATATGTTCCGCAATAACTTCAAGGAGAATATGCGGGGACATTACAACACCTTCCGGCTGTTCGCGGTCAATGACGAAGCCGGAGCGATCATATGCGATTATCCCGAGGGCGCGGTCAAACCGGCGATTCCGATCCCATACGCGCAGGAGTCGATGCACGGCTTTGAATATGCTTTCGCCGGACTGCTGATAAGCCGCGGCTTTGTCGATGAGGGACTCCGGGTTGTCCGTGGCGTCCGCGACCGATATGCCGGAGACAACCGCAATCCCTGGAACGAGATCGAATGTGGCTCGAACTACGCCCGCTCGATGGCGAGCTTCGCGCTTCTGCCGATAATGTCCGGCATGAGATTCGATATGACGCGGGGAATGTTCGGATTTTCGCCGGTTGTAAAGTCGGATTCATTCCGATGCGTCTGGTCTGTCGGAAGCGCATGGGGCAATGTGCAGATCGGCGGCAGAACGGTTATTGAGATAATCAGCGGCGAGCTGAAGCTGAAACGGCTCGAGCTGCCCTATCTCACCCGAATTGAACGGCTTAACATCGACGGCAGAGCGGTAGAGTTTGATTTTGACAACGGAGTGATAACCTTCGACGAAACTGCCGCGCATGAAAAAATCGAGATAATCTGACATTCGGGCGCTGAAGCCTTGACGAATACATCCTAAAGCAAACAGCCGCGGAGATGCTCCGCGGCTGTTTTGCAGGTTAATAGCCGTTTATTTCTTGCCGTAGTTTTCATTAACTTCCTTGATGGTCGCGAGAGCCGTCGGCTCATTTTTAGCGTAGAAGGACGCGAAGTTATGATCCGGATCACCGCAGAGCGCTCTGCCGCCCCATGAAAAATATCCGATGTCGCGGTAATAATAACCGATATCGAAAATTCTGCTCTCACGGATAATATCTATCATCTTTACGGAGATATCGTCGCGTGTGTATTTCTTTTGCAGAGCAGTCTCATAATAAGCGGGAATAACTATTCTGTTGCCCTCCGCGCTGAGAGCTTCGAGGATAATCGAGTTGCGCTCCGGGTCGGAAACCGTTATGGGGACAAGATAGATATTCGTTCCCGCGTCAACATTTGCCGCATAGCCGTCGCAGGACGAGTCGAATTTCGGCCACGGAACTATTCCGAAATCGTCCTTCATATCGCGCATATATGACACTTCATTCAGATTGCCGTCGATCATCAGCGCGCGGCCCTCAAAGAACATTGTCCGGCGCAGACTCTGATAATCGCTGCGGTCCGGTTCAAGATAACAGCTGTCATCCTTGAGCAGATTGAAAAAGGCGTTGTAGACGTCAATATTCCGCTCTGTGTTGTAGCAGAGCTCGAGACCGCCGTCAGCGTTCTTTGTCATCACACGACCGCCGCCGGTATATAATACCTCCACCGGTCCGACCCATATGTATGTCGCATAGCCAAAGAGGTCGTCATTGGGGTCGAGCTTGTCGTCGCCGTTGAGATCCGCCGAGCAGACCTTGACAAGCCGCGAGAACTCGTCAAACGTCCAGGTTCCGTCAAGGACTTTCTGGAATGGATATTCCTCGTTATAATTGTCGAACAGTTTTTTATTGAAAAGCATACAGTCGGAATACGCAAGCGCGTTATAGCTCAAATCTCCCACCATGGCATACAGCTTGTTATTGATTTCAAAGCTTTCGCGTGCGTCCTGATCCCACCACGGCTTGTCCAGATCGACATAGGGAAGCTCGGTTTTCCAGTCGAGCAGCAGCCCCTGCTGCGCGTATGTGAACGCGGCGTGACCATGCGCGGCAATCAGATCATATGCGTCGTCACCGGCGAGTATTGCGGGTATTCCGTCATATTCAATGTTGGTATCTGAGCTTTCAATCAGAGTAAAATTCACTCCGAAGCGTTCGCTGACGATCTGATTGCGTCTGTATACCGCGTCGTCAACAACATCGCCGTTGGCTTCGTCAACGAACATTTCTTTTGTCCAGATAGGCGTACAGCGCATAAGAATCCGGAAATCATAGCCGTTGTAGTCTTTTTCTGGAAGATTGTCGCTTATTGCCGAATCCTCCGTTTCGGTTTCATCTGACGCACCGCCCGCCGAGGTCTGTTCTGACGAAACGTCATTGTTGCCCGATTCACTGCCGCAGGATACAAGTCCGGCGAGCAGCGAGACGAGAATAAGAGAAGAAATCAATCTTTTCATTTTTAACACTCCATTTCTATAATTCGCGTGGAAATATATTTATTACATCCCAACCCTATCCGATAAATACGATCGGAACCATTATCGGATAGGGAATGGTTGTGTAATCGGTAATTTCGGCATACACGTAATTCACGCAGTTGATATTCTCTCCTGCCGTGACGGTAAATTCGGTCGAGCTGATACCGTATATACCATGCATATGCTGCGGATAATCCAATGCGACCGTGCGCTCGTAGCTTCCGCTGCTCCAGCCCTCGGGGAGAATCAGCTTCATTCTGAGCTTCCTCTGCTCATAAATATAATGGCCTACGCTGAAGGTCAGCTTGACTTTCCTGCTGTCAAGCGGCTTTATACGCGGAGTATCGTCAAACTCGACCTTTATATTGAACGGACGGTAGACATTCACATCGTACGAATACGGAGAATAGTCGAGGAAGTTCTTCGCGGTCAGGTTATTATTCTCATCAACGCTGTTCGTCAGAGCCGCGTTCCCGTCTTCTGTAAATTCAAACCATATATTGTTTTCCCTCATTACCGGCAAAACAAGATTTGCAACGCGCTGTGTAAGCTCGGAGCAGGTTTTCGGAGCGGTCCAGCTGTAGATACCGTTTATTGATATGGTTGCTATTCTGTCGCCGACGAAGCTTTTCCAATCCTCCGGTATCGCCTTTGTGCCGCCAATGATACCGAGCGTCGCGCCTATAGTAGCGGCGGTGCAATCGGTATCGTCTCCGCAGTTTACGGCGTAGAGCATCGACTTCTTGAAATCGCCCTCGCCGTACAGCAGTCCTATCGCAACAAATCCGAGGTTTCCGGGAGCCTGGAACCAGCCGAGCGGCTTATTGAATTCGACGACTCTTTCGCGGGCTTCTCTGTAATCTACGCCCCTGTCATAGCAATCCATCACAAGCCGAATCGTCCTTGTAATCATGCAGTCCTCGGGGATTTTCTTGAGTCCGATCTCGATAAGCTCTCTTATGTCGCTCAGAACATAGGCGGCGCTCTGCATCGCGGCTGTGAAAATCTCGGCATATGTGCCTTCATTGAGTCCGTGGTCAACCATAGCGTCCATAACGGCGTACTTTATCGCAACGTCCGGAGCGGCGGGAGCTACGCCAGCCCACACCTCGCTGCGGATCCATGCGCCGTTTGAGGTTTTCCATTTGTCATTGTCAACCTCTCCGCTCATCGGAGGAAGAAGCCCGAGGCGCAGATTGGATTTACAGATTCCGTACTCGTTCCAGTTCGGCGCGATTCTTTCGAGCCAGTATTCGGCGAGAACGTTCGCGCTGAAATTTTTCACTCCGTACTGTTCAAGCGCGGTCAGCCAGACGAGCTGCAAATCGAGGTCGTCGTTCGGAAGAACCTCGCCCTCCGGGGTTGTGAAGCCCTGAACGTCCATCAGCTCGCGGCGACCCTCAAACGGCGCGCCGATTGTGCCGCCGATGTTCTTGCCGATCCAGCAGGCGTGCAGCTTGTCGAGGTATTCGGCTTTATTGAGCTTTATCATATTCGATACCACCTTAATAAAATTTTACTTGTATTATAGCAGATTATGTGATATAATAATAGTAATAAATACTCAAAAACAGGTAAAATATAATCAAGGGGCAATGAATATGTATCCGGAAAAATTGGAATATGAGCCTGAACAGAAATGGTTCGGAGACGACCATATTGCCGGTGAAAAATATGTGAATTGTTATCTTCATAAAGATTATCGTTTCAAAATGCACTCGCATCAGTTTTACGAGATAAATATCATTATTCATGGCGACGGCAGGCATTATATCGCCGATTCGTATCTGCCTGCCGGAGTGGGGGATGTTTTCGTAATCCCGCCGAAGGTTCCGCATGGCTACTATACGGACAACCGGTTTGACATTTATCACATTCTTCTGAAGAACAGCTTCAAAAACAGATACTATGACGAGCTGCGGCAGATTCCGGGATATGATTATCTTTTTGAAATGGAGCCTTTGATACGTCAGGCGTCGGGCGGCAGCTATAATCTTCACATAGAGCGCGACAGACTCAGCCGGCTCAGTGACAGGATGAAGCAGCTGACCGAGGTTGAAAGCAGAGGATTGTATATGTATGAGAACATACTGGTGCTCGACTTTGTAGCACAGCTCGGGAATCTGATTATGAATGAGAGAAAGCTCGAGAATGATTCCGAGGTAATCGGAATAATGGAATACATCAAGCGCAATTATCAATATCCCATTTCGCTTGACGATATTGCGAAATATTCCAATATGTCGATATCCACGCTCAATCGGCGGTTCAGAAAGCTGCTGAATATCTCTCCTATGCAGTATGTGATAAACTGCCGGGTTCGGGCGGCTCAGGAGCTTATGGAGCAGAATAAGTACAGCAAGACCGAAATTGCACAGCTCTGCGGCTTTTATGATCTGGCTCATATGAATAAGTATATCGGCAGGATGTAAAGGTATCAATGAATTCTGAGTAATGTTTTCTGGCAACCAGTTTCAACAGTTGGGAATTGGAATGGTGTTAACTATTATTGACAAAGCCAGTACTTTGTCATCCGAATAACATGGGTACGACCTACAGAAATGTCGAAGCGGACGTCGGCTTCGTGCCCTGCCCGAAATACGATTCCGATCAGGAGCGTTACTACGCGCCTACATGGGCGGCCGAGATGATGGTAATCCTCAAGACCCTGCCCGAGGAGAGAATAGACAACGTTTCGATCATACTTGAAGCCCTCAGCTTTGCCGGACATCAGGATGTGATTCCGATCTACCGCGAGGTCATGATGAAGGGCAAATACGCCCGCGACGTCGAATCGGAGGAGATGTTCGACATCGTACTCGATTCGATGTGCTTCGATTTCGGTCTGATCGCATGGGAAGGACAGGTCGCAAATCTGATAATCGAAAGTATCTACGCCTCCGGAGAGGGCAATGTCATGTCAACCTTCGCGAAGCTTGAAAATCAGATAAACGGAGTAATCAACGACCTCATCGAAGCTCTGGAAGCCGAAGAATAATAGGCGGTAATATGGAAGCCAAACTCATTTTCTGCGGCGACACTTGCTTCAGACACCAGCATGACATCGGAGAAACCGAATCCGAAGCTATCCTTTCGGATGTTATGCCCGAGCTGAAAAACGCCGACCTGAGGATTATGAACCTCGAATCACCGCTCGCGCCTGCCGAAATCGGTTCGCCGATACGCAAGGCGGGTCCGAATCTCACCGGACGGCCAAAGAATATCGGCTTTCTGAGGGCTGCCGGCTGTGACCTCGCCCTGATGGCAAATAATCACGCCGTGGATTTCGGCGTCGATTCCATGCATTATACCGAATCGCTGCTGTCGGAAAACAATATCGCGCATATAGGCACCGGAGAGAATCTCGAAAATGCCTACCGCGCATTCCGGCGATCAATTAACGGCATTTCTGTGTCGGTTATCTCTGTCTGCGAGCACGAATTCGGGATAGCCGGAATAGATTCTCCCGGAACGGCGGGTTATGATGAATATCTGATGGCCGAAACAATCCGCGGTGAAAAAAAGGTCTCGGATTATGTGATTGTCGCCTTTCACGGCGGAAACGAGCATAATCCGCTGCCCTCCCCGCGCTGCCAGACCAGATACCGTACGATTATCATGCTCGGCGCCGACGCGGTCATAGCAGGACACACCCATTGTCCGCAGGGATTCGAGCTCTGCCATGGCAAGCCTATATTCTACAGCCTTGGTAATTTCTTATTCAAGGAGAATCAGGAATACCCTCTCGCATGGTATTACGGCTATATGGTGCGCCTGAAGCTGGGGCAGGAGATAAGCTATGATATCATTCCTTATCGCTTTGAGCCGGATGGCAGCAGGATAAATCTGCTGCGCGGGAAGGAGAGGGAGGATATGCTCGCCTATATCGACCGGCTTTCGTCAATAATCTCCGACTGGCGTGAGCTTGCGAATTACTACGACGGCTGGTGTTTCAAGACAGGCGGAGCGCACTGGGCGAACGGAGCTGTAACGCCCGAATATGCCGATATATCAAAGCAGCCCGCGAATTTTCCTTGCTACTACGATGTATTTACCTGCGAGGCACACAATGAGATGGTGACAAACGGGCTTCGGATGTACTTTGAGGGGAATCTTGATAAAGGCAGGAAATACGCTGAAAAAATCAGCGAGCTTCAGATAAAATGAGTTGTACCTGCCAAAGCTCAGCTGAACCGCGGCAGTATTTACCGATGAATGACCCAAAGGAGAAACCACAGATGAACATATCTTATCTCAGTGCGATAAGAAACTACATTTCGCAGAACCGCGGATTTATCGATGAGACACTTTCGCGCCTCGTAAAAATCCCCTCGGTGCGCTCGGCTCCCGAGCCGGGCGCACCCTATGGCAGGCACTGCGCCGACGCGCTTGCCGAAGCGGAAAGAATCTACCGCGAAAACGGCTTTGAAACAGAGCTTCATCAGAACAGCGGATATCTGATTTCGAGCTATGGCAAATACAGCAAAGGAAAATCCATCGGAATCTTCGCCCACGCCGACGTGGTTCCGACCGGCGACGGCTGGACGCTCGCGGAGCCGTTTTCGGCCGAAATACGCGACGGCTTCATCATAGGCCGCGGCGCAAGTGACGACAAAGCCGGAATCATCATTTCGCTTCTGTCGGCAAAGGCGATACGGGAGCTTGAACTCCCGTTCTCATCAAGGCTTGTGATGTTCACCGGAAACAACGAGGAGTCCGGCATGGGCGACATAAAAGCATTCACAAAGGAGCAGCCTATGCCCGAGGTTTCGATTATCGCCGACGCGGCATTTCCGGTTTATCGCGGCGAAAAGAGCTTCATGCGCTTTTTTGCGGTCAGCCGTGAAAAATTCGCATCGGTCGTCGAGTTTGAGGGAGGAAGCGGCGCGTTCAATATTGTCGCCGGAAAGGCGCACGCCCGCTTCGACCGGGAGCTTGATCGGGAGAATTTTGACGGCAATCCTGATCTTTCATTATCCGACGATAAAAGAACGCTGCACGCCAAGGGAATATCGGCGCACGCCGCACTTCCGGACGGCTCGAAAAATGCGGTGCGGATTTTAGCGGCAGCGCTGGCGGACGGCGATAAGCTGCCGGAATGCGATCGGAACATATTCAAAAGAATTTCGGAAATTCTCGGAAATTACGGCGAGGGGCTGAACATCGAGGGATATTCCGAAATATTCGGAAAGACCACCTCGGCGACCGGAATCGCGAAAATGAGGGATAACCGAGCGGTTGTCTCATTTGATGTGCGGTTTGCGCCGGAGCTTGACGGAGCGGAAATGCTCGGGAAAATCCGCGGGCGGCTCGATGAGCTGGGATTTGACCTCGAGCTTGTGGAAAACGACAGCGGATTTTTCATCGGCGACGACGATGAAAGTCTCAGGCGGCTGCTTGCTGCCTACGGCGAATGTACCGGAAATCCTGCGCCAAAGCCGCAGATCAATGCGGGCGCGACCTATGCGAGATATCTCAAAAACGCCTTCGGAATCGGCTCGTCCTGCTGGCGCAATCCGCCGTTTGGGCTTCCGGCCGGACATGGCGGCTGTCATCAGCCGGACGAATATGTGTCAATTGCCGGCATATCAGAAGCCGCGGCGATACTCGCTTATATGCTGCTCAGACTTGATGATTGTCAGTCCCTTTGATATGACCGAACAGATGACAATAAACGGAGTTCTGCCGTTGCAAACAGATAGACGAACGGATTAGTGCATACTCTTTGAAAAATTTAACGGGTACAGAATTTTGATTTCGTACCCGTTTTTATGAAACATCTTTCCGCACTGACATACGACTTGCCCATCCTGTTGTTATCCATCCGGGCTGCTGACCGGCATTTCGCTTCTTACCTTTTCCATCATCAGACGGAAATTTTCCGAATTGCCGCTATTCTGAGCTGTATAATTGGAGTTTTCACACAAAAAAGACTTGGAATTATGGACTTTTATGTGTGAAAACGACATTGGATCAGCGTTTCATTAGTGTTGTGCGTAATACTTTCGCTTGCACCATCTGGACAGGGGTTCAGAAAAGCTGTCCTCACAGTCGCTTGACAAACCTAATTTATAGTGTTAGAATAATATGTAACAACAATGCACAGGAGGATATAAGATATGAACAAAACCTATCTCATCGGGAACGCGCATCTCGACCCGGTCTGGCTCTGGCGCTGGCAGGAGGGCTTTTCGGAGATTTTAGCGACCTTCCGGAGCGCGCTCGACCGGATGAAGGATTTTCCCGATTTCAGATTCACGAGCGCCTGCGCGGTCTACTACGAGTGGATCGAAAAGACCGATCCCGAAATGTTCGCCGAGATACAGGAGCGCGTCCGGGAGGGCAGATGGAATATCGTCGGAGGCTGGTTCTTGCAGCCAGACTGCAACATTCCCTGCGGCGAGAGCTTCGCAAGGCACGCGCTGATCTCACAGCGCTATTTCAGGGAGAAATTCGGCGTCACGGCTAAGACCGGCTACAACGTCGACTCCTTCGGTCACAACGCCTCGCTGCCGATGATACTCCGCGAGAGCGGTATGGAGAGCTATGTTTTCATGCGCCCGATGCCGCACGAGAACGGCGGGCTGTACGACCTTTTCGAATGGCAGAGTGCCGACGGCTCGAGCGTCCGCACCTATCGCATACCGCACTTCTACAACATTACGCAGGGAAATATCGGCGAGCTTGACGATATCATCGCCCGCTCGGAGAATAAGCCGCTGATGGCGTTCTGCGGCGTGGGAAATCACGGCGGAGGCCCGACCGTCTCGCTGATAAACGAGATAAATGAGCATCACAAGCCCGAGGGAGTAGTCTACTCAACTCCTGACGAGTATTTTGACGATACCAAGGCTCTTGCGCTCCCGGTCGTCAAGGGCGAGCTCCAGCATCACGCGCGCGGCTGCTACAGCGCGAACAGCTTCATCAAGCGCTCAAACCGCGCCGCCGAATACGCGCTGCTCGCCGCCGAGAAGCTCTGCGTATTGTCCGACCATCTCACCGGAGAGGACAACTATCCGGCCGAGAAGCTCAGAAAGGCGTGGAAAAATCTGCTGTTCAATCAGTTCCACGACATACTCGGCGGCTGCTCGATAAGGAGCGCCTACACCGACGCGGGATATCTTTTCGGCGAGATAATGTCGATCACCGAGCAGGAGTCCTTCGCGGCGATGACGAGGGTCTGCCGACATATCGACACGCTTCACGGCGAGACTCTGCCGTCGTCAAAGACAAGCTGGCGGCTCTGGAGCTGCGGAAAGCTCGGCAGCCCGGTGATCGTGTTCAACCCGCACGCATGGGAGACCGAGGTCACGGTCGAGCTGACTGCCGTCGCCGCTCGCGTCACCGACGACGAGGGCAATGCTATGCCGATTCAAACCGTCCGCGCCGAGCACACCAACGGCGGCGACCGCTACGGCACAGCCTTCAGAGCAAAGCTCCCGGCACTCGGGTACAGAGTGTTCAGAGTCTTTACCGACGGCAAAGCCCCGGAATTTCCCGAAATCACCGCCGACGCAAATGCGCGGACACTCGAAAACGAGCTTGTAAAGGTCGTTTTCGACGCTGAATCCGGCGAGATTTCGGAGTTCATCAACAAAACTACAGGAGAAAATATCATCTCCCGTCCGACCGGAACGGCTCTGCTCGACGAGACTTCCTGCGACACCTGGGCGCACGACAAAGTCACGCTCGGCGAGAGTATCGGCAGCTTCGGCGGCGCGCGTTTTGAGGTCATCGAGCGCGGCTGCGTGAGATCGACGCTCCGGGTCGAAACGGCTTTCGGAGAATCGACGCTCCGGCGCGATTACACGCTCGAGCGCGGCAGCGACGCGGTAAAGGTCAATATGACTGTCGATTTCCGCGAAAAGCACCGGACGTTCAAGCTCGCGCTGCCTGCCGGAGATAACGTCATCGCGTCGATACCCTACGGCAGCATCGAAAGACCGCTCGGAACCGGCGAGGAGCCCTGCGCGGAATGGCTCGCGTCGGGTAAGCTCGGCTATGCGAGCGACATAACCTACGGCTATGACACCGACGGCGATAATTTCCGCCCGACCATATTCAGAAGCGCAATCTACGCCGACCACTTCGGTCAGCGCGACGGCTTCTGCGAATACATGGAGCAGGGCGTCGGGAAATTCAGCTATGAGCTGTTCGGCTTCACGACCGCGTCCGACGCAAAGCGCCGCGCCGACGAGCTCAACTGCCCGCCAAGGGTCGTGAACGACACCTTCCACGACGGAAAGCTCGGCGGCGAGTATTGCGGCTTCGACTGCGGCTGCGAAAACATCGTCGTCACGGCAATCAAGCGCGGCGAAGAGGGCAGAGACGTGCTCCGCGTCGCCGAGCTCGACGGAAATCCGGTCGGGACAGAGCTGCGGCTCTTTGACAAAGAGCTCGGCGTCGAGGTCAAGCCGCACGGCATCGCGACGCTGAGAGACGGCGTGAGAGTTGACCTCGTCGAAAATCTGAAATAACCAAATCCGAATCGGCTATTCCTTGGCTTTGAACGAACGGTATTCGGTCGGCGTCATGCCGGTCAGCCGCTTGAATACCCGGCTGAAATACTGCTGCGAGGAATAGCCGACGCGCTGCCAGATCACGCTGGGCGGCAGCTCGCTCATGGAAAGCAGCTCCTTTGCATACTCGCATCTGATCTCATTGACCTTGTCGACATATGACATACCGTAGTATTGCTGCATCAGGCGTGAGAAGTGCCGCCTTGTGATATGAAGCTCCTTTGCAATCTGTTCCGGCGATACAAATACGTCCGTGTCGTCGAAATAATTGCCGAGCATCGACTGGAGATCGGGTTCGCCGATAACGATAACCTCGTCCGTGGACGCGGCGCGCTGAGGAGCGTTCAGACAGTATCTTCCAAGCAGGATGATGATACCTGCGAACATATGCCGAAGACGTTCGCGGTATCCGACACGCTGAGCCTTAGCCTCGTCAAGCATTTCTCCGATCAACTCAAAGCAGCCGATATCTTCGCGGCAGACGAAAAAAGGATTTTCTTCAAGGACTTTTATCAGCTCCGAGGTCTCGCTGTCCGAGCAGGGCTGCGGATGGAAACGAACTAAAAAGCGCAGCGCACGCTCATCCATCGTCTCATCGCCCTCGGTGTATTGGCTGTGATAAATATCCGGTCCGGTGAGATAGGTCGTCCCGGCGCCGATTTCAAAGACTCCGCTTTTCGTCATGAGCCTGCCTCTGCCGCGGCTCACGGTGTGCAGCTCAAAGAAAGCGTGCGAGTGCGGGTGGACGCTCCAGACTTTCGGTGGCTCGTCGCTTCCGATATAGAACAGCGAGACGAGATAGTCTCCGAGCTGTATATCCATGTCGGACAGGTGAACTCTCAGCATTTTTGTCTCTCTCCAGTATATATGATAATGTTTACAATTATAGCATGATTTATCGGCAGTGTCAAGTGGCGTCGTCAACAACAATGGGCGAAGCGAAAGCAACCTGAACATTCAAAACTGTGAAAAGCAAGCAAATTAAACCTGACGAATGTAGATTGTTATGTCAAGACAGGATAATTTGCTTCAAAGATATGAAAGGAATTATTATAATGAAATTAGACAGAAACGGCGATGAAATCTGGAGCAGGGAACGCGATAAATTTGAAGAGGAAAAGAAGATTTATGACAGCGCGTTGCTGACCTTTAAGGGAATAAAGAAAAATGACGATGTATATAATTGCTCAATTCCTTTTAAGTACAAGGGCAAGCAATATATTTTCGGCAGGGTTGAACCGCACGATAAATGGGCGACCTCCCGCGTTTATCTTTTTGAAAAAACAGCGCACGACACCTACGAGGTTGTTAAGGGAGCTATTTCACACCGACTTGAAGACCCGTTTATAGCGATTATTGACGGTGAAATGATTTTCGGGGGAGTTTATGTTATAAAATCAAAGGGCAGCCCCGTGACCTACCATACCGCGTTTTTCAGAGGCACAGACCCTGATGATCTTACCTACTTTACAACAGGACCCGACTATATGAAGGATATCCGTCTTGTGAAGCTGCCCAACGGTATAGGCGTATTTTCACG
>CACXED010000003.1 GCA_902766575.1 uncultured Ruminococcus sp.
TCTGCACCGAGATATTGTAGACAAGAAAAATATTCGCCGCGAAAAGCATCGCGATCAGAAGATTCTTAACCGACGACCAGTTCATATGCTGCCTGTCCTCTCTCCCTTTCTCCCCGCAGGGGGTTATTTTTGATCCTCCGTGAGCATAGCCTTCCACTTTGCGCCGCCGTCCTCGTAGACCAGCCGCATAGACCCGACCCGCTGTCCCTCTGTGAGCACGCCCGTGTCAAAGAGCTTTTCAAGAACGTATTCCTGAGACGTGCAGAGCGTCGTGCTTCCGGTCGGCTCAAAGCTGTATGACAGCAGTTCAAAGGCGCAGAGCGTGTCCTGCCCGAACGCCGCTCTCACCGCCGGTTCACCCGAGATCCGGATGTTTTCGTAGGTGTAGAAATACTCGAAGATCAAAAGGCTGTTCTCGGTATAGACGTTTCCGAGGCAGAGCTGCGCCTCTCCGCCGACCAGCCGGTCAGATATCTCCGAAAGCTCGGTCAGCAGACAGTCGGCCGCTGCCAGCTTGTCAAAAAGCCCGAAGCCGTCGTCCGCCGAGTAGCCGAGCAGCGACGACAGCCCGATCCCCGAAACCGCGTCGACCGCCTGATAGGCTATCTTTCCGGTCTCGAGACGTATACGGCTGTGCGAATCGTAGTATACCCCGGCTCCGTCGTCCTCATAGCCCTTGAGCTTGTCGGGATTGTAGCCGAAAAGCCGCAGGACGTCGGCGGATCTGCCGTCCGGTATCGCAGAGGATGCAAAGTCTATATCGTCGCACTCAAGCTCCTCCGGAACGGTGAGCTGCATCGGCGCGAGCCGCGTTCCGTCCGAAAAGCCGAAGGCGCGCGTGCTGATCTTCGACGCGATGTCGCTGAGCTTTGAGATGTGGAATTCGGAGGCGACGGCGCTCTCGTCGCGGCGGAATCTGAAATATCTTCCGTCGCCGTCCTTGGCGTAGGCCTCAAAGCGGTGAGCCGCCACTCCGCTCTCGGGGATTATGACGACCTCGCTGAGATAGGCTCCGGAGCCGCCGTCCGACGCGAACGAAGCGGCGTCGCTCTCGGACAGAGAGGTCTTTCCCGAGGCAAAGGCGTAGACCAGCTGATACAGCACCGGAACGTGATAGCGCAGATAGATGAACTCTCCGCTCTCAAGCGCGTCGGCGAAGAGCCGCTCGCCCTCCGACGCGTCGATCTCCTCGCAGTACGAGCAGCTGCCGAAAAGCTCCGACAGACAGGGCGAGATCAGCTCGTAGAGCTCCGACGCCGATTCGCGGTCGGCGATGCTGCACATCGGCCCGGAGCCGGAGAATTTGTAGCCGATCAGCTCGGGCAGCAGGCGCTCGCGGTCGAGCCCCTCCGAGCGCTGACCGCTCTGGACGCTCCAGAGCTTGTCAAAGACCTTTTTGTCGCCCTTTTCCGTCATGCTCTGGTAGATATGCGTCCCGCCGATGTACACGACGATCAGCACGAGCATACTGATAATAAGCAGCGTCAGGAGCACCGTCTTGAAGGTCTCTATCGGCGAGCCGCCGCGTTTTTTCTCGACAGCCATATCACTCCACCGTCCTGAGCTTTGTCTCTGCGGGCAGACGGACGATGACCGTCGAGCCCTCGCCGAGCTTACTCTCTATCGAGATGGTTCCGCCGTGAGCCTCGACGATCTCCTTGGCAATCGCGAGTCCGAGACCCGTGCCGCCGGTCTCGCTGGTGCGGGATTTTTCAACGCGGTAGAAGCGCTCGAACAGGTGCGGGATATCCTCCTCGGGTATGCCGATGCCGTTGTCGCTGACTCTTATCTCGAGCCCGCCGCTGTGCGCGTCCCCTCCGAGACCCGACGCGGAAAGCTCGATTTTTCCGCCGTCGGGAGTATATTTTATCGCGTTTGAGACGACGTTGATTATGACCTGCTCGATGCGCTCGCGGTCGGCGGTGATCTCGGGCAGCTTTCCCTTCGGCGTGTAGGTCAGCGTGTGCGAATGAGCCTGCGCGTCTACTCTCATGACCTCGCAGATATGGCTGAGCGCCTTGTCGGGATCGAATTTCTGGATATGCCACTGAGTGCGCTTGTTGTCAAGCCGCGACAGCACCAGAAGATCCGAGACTATCCGCGTCATGCGGTCGCACTCGTCCACAGCCATGTGGAGAAAGAAGTCCTCCATCTCCTCAGGCATATTCCGGTCGCTCAGGATAGTCTCGCAGGCGCCCTTGATGCTCGTCAGCGGAGTCCGCATCTCGTGGGAGACGTTGGCGACAAATTCCCGGCGGGACTTGTCGAGCTCGTAGCGTCCGGTCTCGTCGTGGATGACTGCGAGGATGCCGTCGTGCTGAGCGTTGTCGGCGGTGTATCGGAGCTTTCCGAAGTTGACGTCAAGCACCTTGCCGTCGAACATGACGTCGCTGGCGCTGTAGCCGTCGCCCGAGGTATTTTCCCCGCGGTCGACGTACTGAACGTCAAAATCGGCGGTGTAGTCAAGTCCGAACAGATTTATCAGCCGCGAAAAGCTGAAATCCTCA
>CACXED010000004.1 GCA_902766575.1 uncultured Ruminococcus sp.
AGCTGCCGGACAGGAATTTTGGAAAAGCAACTTTCACCATCCTTGACAGAGAAGAATATGACGATGAATTCGGAGTTGAGGAGGAAACCGGTGATCTGCTGAACGACGCCGTATACAAACGCAACATCACGGTGGAAGATCGCTTCGGCGTGGATATCACTACATACACGCTTCCCTGTTCATGGGGAGCCGAATCGGATAATTTCAACGCTATACTTCGTTCGTCGATAATGGCTGGCGACGGAGCTTTTGACCTTGTGGCAGGTTATGCCGCGACAATACCCGCTTTGGTATCCGACGGTATCTTCCTCAACTGGAACACTCTCGATTATGTGGACTTCACAAAGCCGTGGTGGTCAGAATTAGTCGCCGACGAGCTGACGATAAACGATAAAATGTTCCTTGCCACCGGAGACCTCTCGCTGGCGCTCTGGCAGGGCATGAACTGCATATATTTCAACAAGGTTCTGGGCGAGAGCTATAATATCGGAGATATTTATCAGACCGTTATCGACGGAAAATGGACTCTCGACAAGCTCATTGAATTGACGAAAGATGTATACAGCGACCTCGACGGCGATTCCAAGAAATCGGCAGATGATTCCTTCGGACTGCTCTGCGGTAATTCAATAGAGATCGACAGTATGAAGGAAGCGTTTGAGATCCATGTCACTACCAAGGATGCCGATGGTCTTCCGGAGCTTTCATTTGTCAACGAACATTCGATAGAAGTAGTCCAGAAGCTGAATTCATTTCTCCATAATAATGACGACGTATTTTTGCCGCCTGTAGGAACGCCTTTCGCCGATAGTATGGCTGCTTTTTCCGAGGGACGCGTACTGTTCTTTACCTCAACGCTCGGAGTATCCGAAAAGCTCCGCGCTATGGATGATGACTTTGGTATTCTGCCCTATCCCAAGTATGATGAAAATCAGGAAAGCTATCATTCCACCTCGCACGACGAATTTTCTCTTTTTGTCGTTCCTGTAGATGTAAAAGACCCCGAGATGACTTCAATTATCACCGAAGCGCTCTGTGCAGAGAGCTACAAGCAGGTAGTTCCGGTATATTATGACACCGCATTAAAGACAAAAGCGGCGCGCGACGAGGATTCATCCGCAATGATTGATATCATCCGCGACGGTCTTACCTTTGACTTCGGATATCTTCATTCAAGTTCAATTGGATATGTCGGTCATTTGTTTGTGGGATTGATACGCGACAATAACAACAATATTGTTTCGATCTATGAGTCCAATGAGTCAACCTATGAAGCATATCTTGAAAAGGTGCTGAGTATTTATACAAAATAAAATATGAAGTTCTCAGCGACGAGCAGCCGGAAAAGGATTTCTTCGAAAATATGGAATAATCAGAGTTCATAAATAAAAAGCAGAGAACCGTTCAATACCTTTCGGTAAAGAACGGTTCCTTTTTTGTGGCTTAATGCGACAGCCATTTTTTCTTTATCACAGATATCTTTCCCTGACGTATTTTTCAAGAAATTCCCTGCCGAGGAAAGGCGCTATCGGCGAGATCGCCTTGATTCCGTCCCGCTCGATCGCTTCGGCTGCGAGTTTGCAGAGCTTGTCGCGATCCATGAAAGGCGCGAGTTCCTCGAGCTCCGAAAGCCCGCGCTTCTCGTATACCTCGTCGGCGATCTGCGACAGCACGTCCTTATCGATAAATGGCAGCAGATCCTCAATCCTGCCGAGCCCCTCGCGTCGGTAGAGCTCGACCGCGTAGCGGCTGACTATCTCGCGTCCGACAAAGGGCGCGAGCTCACAGAGCCCGCCGAGGTCTCCGCTCTCAAACGCTCTCGCAAAGAGCTTCTGCCTGACCTCCTCGCCGAGGAACGGGAAGATCTCCTCGAGCTCGGAGATTCCTGACGGACGTTTCAACTGATTTTCTCCGGTCTGCTCCGCGAGCCCGTTCAGCTCCGAGAGCTTATCCGCAAAGTCGTCGAGCTCGGAGGGCTTCATCACCGGGACTGCCTCGGCGACCTCGGAGACGCTGACCTCGCCCGACCTGACCCGCTCGGGCAGATCGCCCGCGATAACTCCGTCGGCGACCTTTGAGTTCCCTCCGAGCAGCTCGTCGACCGTCACGCCGAGAATGTCCGCGAGCTCCGGCAGCTTCGCGATGTCCGGCATGGTGTTTCCGCGCTCCCACGAGCTGACCGCCTGAAAGCTGATCCCGAGCCGCTCGGCGAGCTCCATCTGCGTCATATCACTGGCGCGGCGCGCCTCGGCGAGCTTTGCTCCTGTGTACTGCATATCAAACATTATCCTGTCCTTTCCCGGAGCGATCGTTATTGCCGCTCCGTGATTCCATTTTACCTCTCCGGCGCGGATAAGTACAGCAAACGGCGCTTGAATCGGGACTCAAGCGGGACTTTAGTTATATTTGATACTTCTTGTCGCGACAAAGGTCGGTATGTTGAACTCGGCGAGACGCCCATAGTTCCCGATATCCTCGTAGAGCGCGGTCAGCGTGAAGCCCGCCGCTATCTGACCGCCGATCTCCTCCTCAAGCGAGTGCGAGAACTGCACGCCGCAGTCCTCGTCGGCGAGCTGCTTCATCTGATCGGGGTTCTTCAGCGGGTCGAAGGGCAGCTTATTGATTATCTCGCGCTCCTCGCTGTCGTAGGCGTAGACTATCTGGCAGTCGAAGCCTGCCAGCAGAACACCGCCTTTCGCAAGGACGCGGTGACACTCGCGCCAGATCGGCAGGATATCCTTGACGTAGCAGTTCGAGACCGGATGGAAGATGAGATCAAAGCTCTCATCGGCAAAGGGCAGCGGCTTTGTCATATCGGCGCGGATTATCTCAATCCCGTAGCCCTCGCGTTCGGCGACAAGACGTTCGCTCTCAAGCTGACGCTTTGAGTAGTCGAGAATCGTGCATTTCGCTCCGGCGGCTGTGAAGATCGGCATCTGCTGACCTCCTCCGCTGGCGAGTCCGAGCACCCGCTTCCCGGCGAGGTCTCCGAACCACTCGCGCGGGACGGGCTTTGTCGGAGTCAGCAGCACCTGCCAGTTGCCGTTCTTCGCGCGCAGATAGGTCTCATGGTCGATGGGCTGTCCCCACTCCCAGCCCTCGTCGATCCAGCGGTCGATGGTCTGTGAATTTATATCCTGATAATTCATGATGTCAGGCTCCTTTCAATACTTAAAATCATTATATCATGCAAAGGAGCGGTTGTCAAGTTTTATAATCGAAGTTTATTTACCTTGACAAACCTGTCAAATGGGTGTATAATTATTCAAAAAAGCGCCGGAAAATTTCGGCGCCGACAAGAGGTTAATTTAATGAACGAAAAAATAACCGCGCTCAGACACGAGCTGCACGCGCTCGCCGAGCCCTCCGGCGCGGAGATAAAAACAAAGGAACGTCTGAAACGCTTCCTTTCCGAAAACACGAGCCTTGAGCTCATCGACTGCGGCGGCGGATTCTACGCCGCGCACCGGGAGAGCGATACTGCCAAGCCCTCGATAGCTCTGCGCGCCGATTTTGACGCGCTGATGCTTCCGGACGGCGGATGCGCGCACCTCTGCGGTCACGACGGACACTCGGCGGCGCTCTGCGGACTGGCGCTCGAGCTCGAGGGGAAAAAGCTCGGGCGCGACGTTTTTCTGCTCTTTCAGCCCGCCGAGGAGACCGGAGCGGGAGCGCTCGGATGTCTCGGCTTTCTCGAACGCGAAAAGCCGGGCGAGATCTACGGCGCGCACAATCTCCCCGGCTTTGAGCTCGGACAAATATTCACAAGAGCCGGAACCTTCGCCTGCGCTTCGAGAGGACTGACGCTGAAATTCTCCGGCAAAGCCGCTCACGCCGCCTATCCCGAGCTCGGAGTCTCGCCCGCCGCGGCGGTCGGAGAGCTGCTCGGACTGGCGACAAAGCCTGTCGATGACGCCGACGGAATGGTGCTCTGCACGGTCATAGGCGTTCAGATGGGCGAGCGCGCTTTCGGAGCGGCGGCTGCAAACGCTGAGGTCTGGCTGACCCTCCGCGCCGAGCACGACACCGAGCTGACAAAGCTCTACGACCGAATAATCGAAACCTCGGAGAAGTTAGCGGCGAGGTATGGTCTCGGATTTGGCTTTGAGGACTGCGACGTCTTCCCGTCGACTGAGAATTATCCTGCAGCCGCTGAAAAGGTTCTGACCCTCTGCGGCGGTTCGGAGCTTAAAGCTCCGATGCGCTGGAGCGAGGACTTCGGCTGGTATCTCAAAGCCTGCCGCGGAGCCTTCTTCGGCATCGGAGCGGGCGTCGGTCACGCGCCGCTCCACTCGGAGTGCTACGACTATCCCGACGAGCTGCTCGAGCCGACGATCGACGCCTTTGAAAAGTTAATTCTCGGCTGATCAGACCTCGTCGAATACGCGGACGTAGTCGCAGGTGAAGAAATCGTCCTCGAATTTCTCGCCCACCGGAACCGGCTTTGAGCTGCGCCAGCCACTGACCTCGGTGGTCAGCAGAATGAACTGCGGAACCTGAGAGATAGTCTTGTCTGCGCGGGAGACGATCTCGCCGTCGCAGTAGAAGACATACTCGTCGGGCGTCCAGTGCATACCGAAGGTGTGATAGCCGTCGGGAGTCTCCTTGAGGTTATAGCGGACGCGGCCCTCCTCGCGGAAGCGAGCGCCGTAGCCGCCCATGATGTTTCCGGTAGTCGCCTTGTTCGTCTCAAAGCACTCCATGATGTCGCTCTCAACGCCGCTCCAGACGTCGTCGTAGGTCATTCCGATCGACGGAGACTGCGTCCAGAACGCCGACCACATCGTGCCGGGATCGCGCTGGAACTTGCAGCGGCACTCGTAGTAGCCGAAGCGGTGCATGA
>CACXED010000005.1 GCA_902766575.1 uncultured Ruminococcus sp.
TCGCCCGAGCCGGGGACTCTGAGGAATCCGGCGCACTGCTCGAACGCCTTGTCGCCGATGCGCGGAACCTTTTTGATCGCCGCGCGAGAGGTGAACTCGCCGTTCTCCTCGCGGTACTTGACGATATTCTTAGCCGAGGTCGCGTTTATCCCCGCGACGTATGAGAGCAGCGAATAGGACGCGGTGTTCACGTCGACTCCGACCTTATTCACGCAGTCCTCGACCACTCCGCCGAGAGCTTCGTCGAGCCTTGCGGGCTTCATGTCGTGCTGATACTGACCGACGCCGATCGACTTCGGGTCGATCTTGACGAGTTCTGCGAGCGGATCCTGAAGCCTGCGGGCAATCGAGACGGCGCTGCGCTGCATGACGTCGAAATCGGGAAATTCCTCGGCAGCCAGCTTCGACGCAGAGTAGACCGACGCTCCGGCTTCGCTGACGACGGCGTATTTCACATCCGAGCCGAGCTCCTTTATCAGTCCGGCGATGAAGATCTCGCTCTCCTTTGAAGCTGTGCCGTTGCCTATCGCGATCACGCCGACGTTGTAGGTGCGGATGAGCCGCGAGACGACGCGCTTGGCCTCCTCGGTGCGGGACTGAGGCTTCATCGGATAAATGACCGCGGTGTCGAGCACCTTTCCGGTGCGGTCAACGACGGCTAACTTGCAGCCGTGAGCGTAGCCCGGGTCGTAGCCGAGCACCGTCTTTCCCCCCAGCGGCGGCTGCATCAGAAGATGCTTCAGATTGTCCTCAAAGACCTTGATAGCTCCCTCGCAGGCTTTGTCAAAGGCGTCGGAGCGCAGCTCGCGCTCGACGCTCGGAGCGATCAGCCGCTCGTAGCTGTCGGTCAGCGCGGCTTTGATGTACTTTGACGCGGGCGATTCGGACTTTATTATCCCGGCGGAGAGCCGGTTCAGTATGATATCCTCCGGCGCTTCGAGCGAGACCTTGAGAAAGCCCTCCTTCTCGCCGCGGTTGATTGCGAGTATCCGGTGTCCCGGGAGCTTTGAGAGCTTCTCGGAAAAATCGTAGTAGAGCGAGTAGACCGAGTCCTCGTCCTTGGCTTTTTTGACGGTGAGCGAGCCGTTTGAATAGGTCATGGCGCGGACGAGCTTGCGGTACTCGGCGTTGTCCGAGATATCCTCGGCGATTATGTCGCAGGCTCCGGCAAAGGCGTCCTCGACCGTTTCCACGCCCTTTTCGGGGTCGACGAGCGACGCTGCCAGCTCCTCTAAAGTCGGCGAGCCGCGCTTCTCCTGCTTCATGATAGTCTCGGCGAGCGGCGCGAGCCCGCGCTCCCGGGCGATCGACGCGCGGGTGCGGCGCTTGGGTCTGAACGGGCGGTAGATATCCTCGATCTCGGCGAGGATCTTAGCGCCGTCGAGCGCCTTTGAGATCTCGGGCGTGAGCTTTTCCTGCTCGCCGATGAGACGGCGAACCTCCTCGCGGCGCTCGTCGAGCGAGCGCAGATATGTAAGCCGTTCCGAAAGCGTTCTGAGCTGCTCGTCGTCGAGCGAGCCGGTGACCTCCTTGCGGTAGCGCGCGATAAAGGGTATAGTGCTGCCCTCGTCGAGCAGCGCGACTGCGGCTTCGACGTTTTCGGGCTTTAGTCCGAGCTCGGACGCGAGAGTGTTGATTATATCCATAATTTGTTAAGAAAATCCTTTCTGAAATCAGCCCTGCGAGCGCAGACGCGAGATCTCGCCGTCGGTCAGCTCGCGCCATTCTCCCCGTCCAAGCGACGGGTCGAGCGGGATCCCGGCGAATTCGATCCGCTCAAGAAAGACGATCTTATTGCAGACCGCCTCGAGCATACGCTTTATCTGATGAAATTTTCCCTCGGTGACGGTGATTCTTCCCGAGCGGCTGTCGTCGAGAGCGACGCGGGCGGGCTTGGTCAGCTCGCCGTCGAGAATTACGCCCGATTCGAGCCGCTGTCTGTCCTCCTCGGTGACGTCGCGCTCGGAGCGGAAGAAGTAGGTCTTTTCGACGTGATTCTTCGGCGAGAGCAGTCGGTGACAGAGCGCGCCGTCGTTTGTCAGTATCAGCAGCCCGAGCGTGTTCTTGTCAAGTCTCCCCGCCGGAAAGAGCCCGAGCCGCCTTGAGCGCTCGTCAAGCAGCTCGAGCACGGTTCTCTCCCGCGGATCGTCGGTCGCCGAGATATATCCCTCGGGCTTGTTGAGCATGATATAGGTGAATTTTTTGTAAACGACCCTCTCGCCGAGATAGGTGACGACGCTCGTCTCGGGGTCGATGTGGAGATCGGCGCGCTTTACAGTCACACCGTCGACGGTGATGCCGCCTGCCCGCGCCGCCTTTGAAGCCTCCGAGCGGGTGCAGACCGCCGCTTCGGAAAGAAATTTGTCAATTCTCATTTTAATTAAATTATCAGTTCCAGTATAGCTTTTATGACGAAAACCGCCGCCGTTCCGAATACCGCAAGCCCTACGGCGAACCCGAGCAGAAAATCCTTCAGAAAGCTCCGTTTCCCGGCTCTGCGCCTTGGCTGAGAACGTCGGCCCGTTTTCCGGACAGGGCTTTTCTGTGCGCCGCGCGGAGCGGAGCTTATCGGCTCGACCCTCTGAGTCCTGTACGCGCCCGATTGATTCGGGCTCTGTCGGCTGTTCCGGGTCGGCGTCCCGGGACGCGGCTGATCCCGCAGAACAGTCTGACTCTGAGTTCGCTGCGCGGGATAGGATTTTCGCCCGGAGATCCTTGAGTATTCCGCGCTGAAATTGTTCCGGTTGTTGTTCTGCAAGCGTCCGCCTCCCTTCACCAGAGGATTATTGCCGTTTCAGTAATATTTTATCACATATCGCGTCAAAAGTAAAGCTCCGGAGCGATTTTTTTACACACTGACGGTAAGCCTGCTCCAAAATTCCGAAATATCGTAAAAAATCCCGGAAAAAATTCTCCGGATACTCTTGCAATTTTTTGAATCGTATGGTATAATATATTTGTTATGCGCGAAAGAGAGTTTCTCTGCGTATGGCAGAAACAGTCCTCTGCAAAGCTCGGCACGAATGTTTCTCACGATTGAATAAAAAATTCAAGGAGGAAGCCAAAATGGATTTGATCAAGGCTTTGACAAATGAGCAGCTCAAGGAAAATGTTCCGGTTATAAACGTCGGCGACACCGTCCGCGTTCACAACAAGATCAAGGAAGGAAACCGCGAGCGTATTCAGTTATTCGAGGGAACCGTCATCGGAAAGAACGGCGGCGGAATCTCCGAAACCTTCACCGTCAGACGCGTTTCCTACGGCGTCGGCGTAGAGAAGACCTTCCCGGTACATTCTCCCAACGTCGATAAGGTCGAGGTCGTAAGAGTCGGTAAGGTAAGACGCGCAAAGCTCTACTACCTGCGCGACAGAGTCGGCAAGAGCTCCAAGGTCAAGGAGCAGCTCTGATTTCAAAACAGGAGCCGTTCAGGCAGACGCATTCAAAATGCGTCTGCCTTTTTCGTTACATTATCAGCAAAAAAATCCCCCCGTCTGCCATATCGGACTGGAAGATTCTGTCAGATTAAAGCTGCTTTTTTAAGGCAATACCGCATAATTCTAAGTGCGCAGATGCGATGACTTGCTTCGCAAGTCGTCAATTTCTTTCGTCAGACGATACAAA
>CACXED010000006.1 GCA_902766575.1 uncultured Ruminococcus sp.
CCGACAAGCTCGGTATCGACCGTGGATTTCGGAACCGCCATGCAGGATACGCTTCCGCCCGGAATCGTGTAATACCCATCCTGCGCTTCATCATACTTGGGATAAGGCACTATACCGTAATCAAACATGACGTCGCGGAACTGCGAAACCGACGCGCCGATAGAATCGGTCAGAATCGCCGAATAGCCATTCATGAATGATGATATTGGACTTGCCTGCGCAGAGTTCGTAGCCGTCAGATAGCTTCCGGGATTGTCATTGTACAGTTTGCGCAGCTTGTCGATCAACGTGGAAGCGCGCTCGGAATTGAATACCGATTTCACCGTTCCGTCCTCATGCAGCTCAACAGTCGGAACCTTGCAGGAGAACAGCCATGTGGTCGTATGGTTTGTCAGCGCGCTCGCGAAGCCGTACTGATCGTCGATATCCGCGGTGCTGTTTCCGTTCAGGTCTCTGTACATATCCTTTGTAATATCGTACAGCTTGTCAACCGTCCACTCTCCGTTGTCAACAAGCTCATAGATGTCCGGCAGATTGTAGTCCTCAGCCATCTGCTTGTTGAAATACATACAATAGGAAACGGATGCAAACGACAGGCACAGATCGGAAACGGTCAGGTACATCCGGTCGTTGATGGTAAGTCCTTCAATAGACGCCTGCGGGAACCAGGGCTTGGAAAAGTCCATGTACGGAATGTCGTACCAGTTGTAGAAGCATCCTGCCAGAGCCGCTCTGCCGGAATAGATCGAATGTCCAAGGAAAAGATCATATTCATCGTCGCCGGCCGAGACCGAGTTTATCAGCTGAGTTACCATATCGTTCTCCTCGCCGACAAGACCGACGATTTTGACATTGAAGCGCTCCTCGATCGTGCGGTTGCGGCGGAATACCGCGTCGTTGATGATATCGCCGGTCTCCTCGTTGATTTCGGGAACCGCGTCGGTGGTGTAGCGCTTCTGGTAGAAGATGCGGAAATCCTTGCCGCCGAAGTTGAGCTCCGGCACATCGTCGGAGACCAGCTTGCGCGCTTCAAGGCTGTCAAGCTCAGCGGTATCGTCAGACGACGATGTGTCCGTGTTCGCCTTTGTATCGGTTCCGCTCGGCTCCTTGCTGTCGCCGCAGGATGCAAAAGCACCGCAGAGGCTGCATAATGCAAGCAAAATTGCCGTACTTCGCACAGATGTCAGTTTGTGTTTCATAAGAAATACCTCTTTCTTTTTAATATTCAAAATCCACATAAAGCGGATAATGGTCGGATGATGATTGTGCTAAGTAATTATTTATTATCGCAAATCGGGAAAGCTTCAGCCCGCCGCCAAAGGTCAGCGCGTGGTCAACGCTGACTTTTTCGTCAAATTCGGTTTCCTTTACCGTGGAGACCGGAATCTCCAGTCTGAAATCGAACTCCGGATAAGCATGGTGTCCTTTCTCGTGTGAGCAGAAGTCAACGAGCCCTCTGACGTCAGTCCAGCCTGCCTTTTCGGTCAGGTAACGGTAATTTTTCTGGCTCATATTGCCGTTGAAATCTCCGCCGAATATCACTGGACAGCCGCTTTCGGATTGCAGCGATGTGATGAGCTTTTCCGCTTCCATAGCCTGTTTTTCGCGGACGTCGTCGTCCTGCGTACACATATGCGTTGAGACAAAGAGCAGCTCTCTGCCGTCATTTTTGAATCGGAATCGTCCCCATGTCAGAGACTTTGAGCTCTGGTCTCCGCGCCCGATAAGCTGGCATTGATGCTCGTACCAGTAATATCCGCAGTCAAGCGGCTCGACAGCATCGGGATTGTAGAAGATCGGCGTGCAGTTGACATTATCACAGTTGTTTTTTGCCTGCACGCGTGCTTCGACATATCCCGCCTCGGACATTACGTTTTCGAGAGCGTATATTCCGCACTCCTTTCGCTTTCGCTGACCGCACTCCTGCATACCGACTATCTCAGGCGAATACTCCTTAACGATCGCCGCCGTCAGCCGGTTTCTCGACGGAGCATAGTGCAGAATATCGTTGTCCCAGAGTACATTGGAATACATGATCCGGTGCTGTCTGTCCGCAAGCGCATAAACGTCGCCCTCGCAGTCATAGGTCACGGGAAATGTTCCGACAGCACATTCGCCCTTTTGCAGCTTATTCAATATCGTCTCAAATCCAAAGAAGCTGCCGCACGAAATCGTGTAACCGCCGTCAGTTGATTTTACCGATACAAATGCCCTCTCGCCGCTCTCATCGAGAGTAAGCCTTTTGCCGTTCAGAGCCGCGAGGTTTTTTGCATTGCTTTCAATGGTATCTGCAAAGCGCACGGCATACCAGTAGCTGAGATATTCGTCGTTTTTTGCGGCGACTGTACAGTTCAATGACGGAACATACAGAATTTTTTTCATTGATTTTCCCCGCTTTCATTTAATTCAGATCAAAATCCATGAATATCGGCAGATGGTCGGAGGCTGATCTCGAGCATTCGTCAACCACAACGCCGAACACGTTGACCGTGAGCTTATCGGTATTGTCAAGAATAATATGGTCAACCGAGCCTTGATTGTCAATGGTAATATCGCCCACGGGCTGCATGATGCCGAGCTTTTGATCATATTTCGGATATGTCTGATACGAGCGCACCTTGGTCGATACGGCGGCAAGCTCTCTGGCATTCAGATATCCCGCGGTTTCTGTGAAGGTCTTGTAGGTCTTTTCATCATAGGCTGCGTTAAAGTCGCCGCCAACGATCACCGGGCAATCATATTCCGCAGTCACAGCATTTACGACCTCGATCAGCTCTGTCGCCTGAAGCGCGCCGATATCATCGTTCTCCGTGCACATATGCGTCGATACAACCATATACCTCGAGCTGTCCGCCTTAGATTCAAACACGCCCCATGTAAACGATTTTGAGGGGTCGGGGTTAGCTGGCTGGTTTTCATAAATCTTGAAGCCTGACGCAATCAGCGTCACCGCGTCCTCGCGGTAAAAGATCGGCGTGCAGCCTGAAGCCATCTCCAGAATGTCGGTATTTTTCACCTCTGTATATCCCGCGTCGGAAAGCAGCGTGACGATCCCATTCATGCCCATTCGTTCCTGCTTGCTGACCTCCTGTAGTCCCAGCACGTCAGGCTGATAGACCGATACCATCTCTGCGGTCAGCCGGTGTCGTTCTGCCGAGGGAACGTCTCTGTCTAACCGTCCCGCCATTCCGGAGCTGTCGCCCCAGAGAACATTATTGAACATGACGCGCACCGCGCCTGCCCGACTGAAAGCGTACTCGTCAGAGGCAGTCGTTTTATCGAGATAAAGCATATAGCTGCCGTTGACCGCAGAACCATCCTTGAAATCGAAATAACCGCGCGACTCATATTCGCGGCTCAGCCATTCCAAGGCGGCTCCGAAGCCGTAATAGTCGGAAAAAGAGATAGTGATATCGGTTCCCGAAATTGAGATGCGGAAATTACCGTCCCCGACCGTATTGTCGGTTTTTATCATCAGATTGCCGCCGCTGCCGCGTTTTTCTTCCGAAACAGCAGGCTCGCTTCCCGAAATTTTTGTAAGCAGCTCTTTGAGCAGTATACAGCAGCGCTTTGGCATATAGTCGCCGCTGTCTTTAACTATTGTATAATCCTTCAAAGGGATTCCAAGATATGGCAGCTCCGACGAGTCAAATCTCGAAGTCGCCTTATAATCTGAGCTGATAGTAAGCTCCGTGAGCTTGTCAGCCGAAGCTGTATCGTTTCCGGGCTCAATGCCGAAGAAGTCCGAGAAGAACTGTTCGAGCGCCGCGTCCATTCCGGCGGCAGAGCCTGCTAAAATTACCAGCCGACTGTCGCTCGAAAAGATGCTGAAACCGTTTTCAAACGAATCGTAATCGGTCTCAAACTCATTCTCACGGTTGGTTGAACCGATTATGATCTCCTTGTCGGTGCGCACGTAGTCGGTTCCCTCTCGCTCAAAGTCGTCCTTTATCTGTATCTCGGCTCCGGTGACGGCATTCAAGGCGTCTCGAAAGCGCACCGCGGCTTCAATCTCCCATTTTTTCGCGTTCTGAGAACGGATAATGACATACTCGGTCTGCCCATTCTCAACGATATTCAGATAATCCGCTTGCTTTTGACAGCCGTTCATCACGCAGCAAAAAAGGATAACCGCAATCACACAAACGAGCCAATAGAATTTTTTCTCTGTTTTCATAAGCATTTACCTGATATATTATAACTGCCGGGCGAATAGATACGCTTCTCCTCCCCGGGAATAACAACCTCGGCTGACGAGCCCTCCGGGATGGTGAAGGAATAGGTTATCCGTCCGTTTTCATATCTCCATGAGACGGATATGATACCGTATCGGGTCTTTATCGAGCCCTCCGCGTGTCCCAGCCGTTCGTCCGGATGAGGAGCGAGCGTAAACCGCTGATATGCCGGAGCATCCTCCATCGGTCTGATTCCCAGCACCCACATATATACCCAATCGAACACGCAGCCATAGGAATAATGATTGAAGGAATTTTTGCAGTCGTTCCAGAAGCTGCCGTCCTCCTTTATGCCGTCCCAATGCTCCCATATGGTCGTCGCTCCCCGGTCAACAGAAAAGAGCCATGAGGGATTCTTTTCGGATAAGAACAGATCATACGCCGTTCCGATTCTCCCGTTCTCCGAAAGCGCGTGCAGAATATGCGGAGTGCCGACAAAGCCGGTGTTCATCTTTCCGTCGTTTTCCCGGATAAGCTCAAGCAGCTTGTCTGTCAGCTTTTCCCGCTCGATCTCCCCCTCGTACAGATGAAAACGAAGCACAAGCGATATCGAGGTCTGCGTCAGTCCCTTTACAGGTCGATTGACCGACAGCGCGTCATATTTGGGATAAATGGTCGGCAAGCCGTCTTTTATGAAATACTCTCTGAACTTTGACTTGATATTCCTGTGGAGCAGTTCAAGCTCTTTCGTGTCTTTTTTCAGTACCCTTCCCGCCCTGATCGCAAGCTCGACCGAATGAGCGAAATATGCGCTTGCAATAAGATCGGTCTGCGTCGCGCCCTCCCGATGCTCCGGAGACAGAATCGCGTCGGACGCCAGCCAATCGCCGTAGTGGTTTCCGCCGAGCCAGAGATATTCCTCATCGCCGGAATGACGGATATAGGAAATCCATCTGAGCATTGCGGGATAACATTCTTCGAGCAGCTCAACATCCCCGTAAGCGAGATACATTTCCCACGGCGCGACGGTAATGACGTCTCCCCACGCGGTTGAAACCCTCATTCCCCGCTCGTTGACCGATGGCACAACGCCGTAAATCGCACCGTCGCTCTTTTGTTCCAGAATCAGATCATGCAGCCACTTCCGAAGCACGGCTGAAACATCATAATGTATCGCGGCAGTTTTCGCGAACGCCAGCACATCGCCTGTCCAGCCGCAGCGCTCGTCCCTCTGCGGGCAGTCTGTCGGGACGTCAATAAAATTGCTCCGCTGGCCCCATATGGAATTGCTGTACAGCCTGTTTACCTTCTCGTTCCCGCAGGAGAACGAACCGGTTCGCTCCATGTCAGAATAAACCGCAACCGAAGTGAATCGGGATAAATCCACCTCCTCAAACGGATACTCGTCAAGCCGGATGTAGCGATAGCCCTGAAAGGTGAATTTCGGCTTCAGCAGGTCGTCATTTCCGCTTAATATGTAGGTATTCGTACATCTGGCAAGCTCGAGGTTCTTGGTGTAGAAGCTGCCGTCCCTGTCCAGAACCTCGGCGTGAGAAATCGTGATCCGGTCTCCGCGGTTCCCTTTCACCCGGATTTCAACATATCCGGCAAGGTTCTGCCCGAAGTCGATCACCCTCTCGCCCTTTGGAGTTATTATAAGTTTTACAGGCTTCAGACGCTCATGCTCGGTAACGTCAATACTTTCGTCCGGAATCAGCCGCGTATCGGGAGCCGCGTCTGCTTTTGCCTTTCCGATGGTCGTCGGAGCCGCCGAGAGATCCTGAGTTTCGCCGTGATAAAATTCCGAGGCGATCACCTGATCTTTTATAATATCCCACGAGGGATCGGTGGTAAGCTCCAGTGCGCTATCATCGGTATAATCTATTCTTAGCTCGGCGGTCAGTGAAATGTGATCGGCGTAAGTGTGGTTGATGTTGCCCTTTCCCAGATATCCGACCGCCCAGCCCGGCGCGCAGAGAAAGGATATTTCGTTCGTTCCGGTATGCAGGTGATCGGTTACATCATATTTCTGATACTGCAAACGGTAATTATAGGACGTCCAGCCCGGTTTGAAAAGCGCGTCGCCGACTTTTTTGCCGTTAATATATAAATTGTAGATTCCGAGAGCAGTCGCCGTTACCTCTGCTCTTTGAACGGGCTTTGTGATGTCAAAGGCTTTGCAGAATCTTACGCAGGCGCTGTCGTCGAGGCCCTCGGCGTATATCCAGTTTTTATTTTCCATGATTTTTATGTGTGTCTCCCAAACGTCCGCAAAGAAGTCCTTCCGGAATAAGCGTATTGAAAAGCAGGCGCTTCCAATTGGCTGAATTGGCGCACAAAAAGGCACAATCAGGGCAATTCTCAGCTTTTTTTTGCGGATTATAGCTTGACTTTATTATAGCAGATATGCTATAATAAATCAAGGTTCGGATTTTAGAGTATATGTCCGATTTTTAATGTGAGGGATTTATGACACACTTAGAAAGATGTACCAACACTGTGCTGAGGGACGGTATCTGCCTCGAGCTGTGCGATCACAAAACTACGCCCTCGCACCATCATTGTTTTTTTGAGCTTGTGTACGTTCTGAAGGGTAGAACGCTCCATACGCTGGAAAACAAACAAATGATGATCCACGAGGGCGACTATTTTCTGATCGACATCAACCGCACGCACAGCTATGACGCGGTTTCGGAGGACGAAGAATTTTCGATCATAAATTGTATGTTCCTGCCGCAGTTTCTGGACAGAGCGCTGGTACATACTCATCAGTTCAACGATCTCATCAACAATTACCTGATTCATTTCAATTACAACAATTTTGAAAGCGCGCCGACTCAGAATATTTATCACGACGCCGATAAAAAAGTATTGTTCCTGATGCAGCAGATGCTGAGCGAATATGATGAGCGCTATAAAGAATATATGGAGGTCATTCGCTCCTATCTGTCCGCCGCCATCATTCACCTTGTGCGCAATGTAAGCAAAAGCGGCGACGATGGTCGCGATATTACGCATTACATCAAGGAATATGTTGCAAACAATTACGCCCAGCCGATCACGCTTTCCGGCATATGTAAAAACATCAATTTCAGCCTGTCAAATATCAGCATTATCTTCACGAAAAACGCGGGCATGACCTTCCGGGAGTATTTACAGAACGTGCGAATGAAAAAGGCGAGCGAAATGCTGGAAAAGACCGATAAAACCATCGCGGAAATCGCCAGCCTTGTCGGATATTCCGACCCGGCGTTTTTCTACCGCCTTTTCAGAAAAACGATGAACATGACCCCGCAGGAGTATCGGAAGGAGCACAAGGACAGCAGTCAATGATTCTAATTGGGCAATTATTACATAATACTGGTTCTGAAAAATAAACCGTGTAAATGCAATTTTCCTGTAATTTGTCAACACTAAAAAAGCAGCAATATAAGGCAACGCTGAGGAGCGACCTTAACGCAGTCTGCAGGATAACACGGTGA
>CACXED010000007.1 GCA_902766575.1 uncultured Ruminococcus sp.
ACCGGAGCCGGGATGTCGTCCGCCGAATACACGTCTGTCTGCTTTATCGCCTTTACGATCTGCCAGCTGATAAATCTCACCGAGTACACGAGCGACAGGTCGATCTTCTCCGCCAATCTGCGGCTGAACATCATCTACGCGCTGTTCATACTCGTCATCGGCGGTACGATAGCGGCTTCGCTGCTGCTGTCCGGAGTCGGAGCTGTGCTCGGAGTTGAAAAGCTCAGCGTCTTTTCTGCGGTCTGCTGCGCGGTGATACCGGCGCTCAACCTCGCCGTACATGAGATATACAAGCTGCTTGCCAACAAGAAATGAGCTATGAGACAGTTTCATACATTCGCTCCGGTTTATGACGCGAGCTCAAGAGTGCTGATACTCGGCAGCTTTCCGTCTGTCAGGTCGCGGGAGGAGGGCTTTTACTACGGTCATCCGAGAAACCGCTTCTGGCAGGTGATCTCGGAGGTGCTCGCCGAGCCGCTGCCGCTCACGATCCCGGAGAAGCGTGAGCTGCTCTTAAAAAACCGGATCGCGCTGTGGGACGTCTGCTCGTCCTGCGAGATAACCGGCTCGTCCGACGCGACGATCAGCAATGTGGTTCCGAACGACCTCTCGCCGCTGCTGACGACGGCGAAGATTTCGCTGATCTGCACCAACGGCAGGACGGCGGACAAGCTCTACCGGAACTTTGTTCGGAATATCGACATTCCCGAGCGCTGTCTGCCGTCCACCAGCCCAGCCAACGCCGCGTGGACGGTCGACCGGCTGATTTCGGAATGGAATATTATCAAGGAAGTGATTTGCGATGATCAGCATCAATTCTAAAACCGCGGATGAGCTTGAGATCTCGTCTGACGAGATACGCTCTCTGCCTGACGTCAGATTTTATAATATCAAGAGCGAGCCTTTCCGCATCTACGGGCTCTGCGACCCGCTTTCCGACAAGCCCTATCACCGTATCCCCGAGGCTGTAGCCGAGGCTACCAGCGACGGCGTGCGCGGACTGAATTTCAATACCGCGGGAGGTCGTGTGAGATTTACCACCACCTCGAGCTATGTCGCGATCAAGGCTTTCAACCCGTCGAGCGCCTGCATGACCAATATGTGTCTGATCGGCTCGTCAGGATTTGACGTTTACATCAATAAAAACGGCCGCGACACCTTTGCCGGAGTACTTCGTTTTTCCGGATACGGATACAAGGACAGCTTTGAGGCGCTTGTACATCTCCCTGCCGGACGCAAGGAGGTAACGATCAACTTCCCGCTCTACTGCGGCTGCCGCGAGCTTTATATCGGTCTCGACTCGACGTCGGAGCTCGAGCGCCGGGCTGATTACCGCTTTGAGAAGCCGGTCGTTTTCTACGGCAGCTCCATAACTCAGGGCGGCTGCGCGTCGCGTCCCGGAATGGCTTACGAGGCGCTGATCTCGAGGAGATTCGATACGAACTATCTGAATCTCGGATTCTCCGGCAACGCCAAAGGCGAGGACGCTATCGCCGACTACATGGCGTCGCTCGATTTCTCGGTCTTTGTCTGCGACTATGATCACAACGCGCCGAGCGTCGAGCATCTCGCCGCTACTCACGAAAAGCTCTATAAAACGATCCGCGCGGCTCATCCCGACGCGCCGGTGATCTTTGTCGGAAAGCCCGACTGCGACCCGGTGAACAGCCAGAATGCCGCCCGCCGCGACGTCATCTACAATACCTATCACAACGCCAAGCTGCGCGGCGAAAAGGTCATCTTTATCGACGGCTATTCGCTATTCGCCGGAGAGCTCCGCGAGGAGTGTACGGTCGACGGCTGCCATCCCAACGACCTCGGAATGGCCCGAATGGCAGACGTCATCGGCAAAGCCGTCGAATACGCGCTGAACTGGTAAAGTCCTCTTTGAAAGGAAGAATTTTTGTGGAACTGAATGAGATAATCAGCCTTGCCAAAGAGCGGCGCGGGCTTGACGCGGAGTCGGCAATCAGGCTGTTTGGCTCGGACGAGACGCTCGATTTCGCCGAGAAGCTCAGACGCGATTCATTTTCCTCGGCGACGACGATCTCAGCCCCTCTCGCTCCTGCGCCCGTGGATATTCCCGAAAAGCTGAAATACAGAGCGGAAAAGCTCGCAGCCGTCGGACACCGCCGCGTTTTGCTGACTCTGAACAGAGAGGCCGCCAAGGCAGCTTCAGCCGCAGTCGACACGCTGCTCTCGATCGAGCGTAAAAAGGACGATATCCGGCGCGTCGACGTCTATCTCCCGGACGGAGCCAGTGAAGATATCCTCGCGGAGCTTAAAGATTCCCATGCGGCTGCCGTCATCTTCAACGCGGACAGCGATTATTCCCTGCTCGCAGGGTCGGTAGGGCTTGAGGACGTCGGGCTTGCCATGCGGTTCACGCAGGACGAATGTCTGCTTCAGCTCGAGGTGCTGCTGCGCCGCGCCGAGGAGATCTCTCCGCGTCTGATGCTGATCTTCCGGGACGAGAGCCTGCCGCCCGAAATATTCGAGCGTATCTGCCGGACGCTCCGAGCCGCTGAGCCTTTCTGCCCGCTGATCATAGACTCGTCCGAGGATCCCTCGCTCACAAAATACGCGACCGGATATATTCTCGCTCCCTCAGAGCCGCTGGACAGGCTCGTGAACCGGATGATCCGCGCAAAGGAGCTCCCGAGCTTCTGCTCGGCGTGCAGATGCGAGGGACGCACCGGAGAGACTTTCCGCGACGACTGCCGGTCGGGCAAGCTGCACAATTTCTGCTATCTGAACGCGCTGATCTCGCTCAAAGAGTATCTGACTGACTTCGGGTCTCAGGACACGCGGATAGTCGGAACGGATATGATCCTGCGCGAGCTCTATTCGATAAAAAACGACGATGTGCGCGCGCTGATGGTCAAGACGATGAAGGAAATCCGCTCGGGCGAACGGAATTTAAGAGTTTGAACATAAACCGAGCCGCGCGGCTTTTGAACGCGCGGCTCTTTTTGTGAAAAATCGAATTTTTTATTGACTTCTGTCGCTTCTGATGTTATAATATTTATGTACGGATTTGAATAATTTATCATCGAAAGGTATGTATATGGAAAATAAGGAACTTTTCAGCGCCGGGAATTTTTTCACCGGCTGCAATTACTGGGCGTCTCACGCGGGAACGAATATGTGGCACGACTGGGATGCCGGAGTTGTCGACTCCGATCTCGCAAGGTTGGAGAAAGCTGACATCCGCGTCATGCGTATGTTCCCGCTCTGGAGCGATTTTCAGCCGCTCAAAATGCACCGCGCAGGCGGCAGCTCCGAGCGCGAAATACGGCTCGGAGAGGATCCGCTGCCCTTCACCGAAGCCGGACGCGCCGGAGTCGACGAAAAGATGGCCGACAGATTTCAGATATTCTGCGACCTCGCCGAAAAGCATCACATAAAGCTCATCGTCGGTCTGATCACCGGCTGGATGAGCGGTCGTATGTATATGCCCGAGGCGTTTGCCGGACGCGGACTGATCACCGATCCGCTCGTCAATCGCTGGCAGGTGCGTTATGTCCGTTACATGGTCAGACGCTTTAAGAACCATCCGGCGATCGCGGCTTGGGATCTCGGAAACGAGTGCAACTGCCTCCAAAATGTCTCCCGCGACGAAGCGTTCAGATGGGCGACGATGATCTCCGACGCTATCCGCGTCGAGGACGCTGACCATCCGATAGTCTCGGGTATGCACAGCCTTCTTCCTAACGGCTCGTGGACTCCGGAGGATCAGGGCGAAGCGCTCGATATCCTCTGCACCCATCCCTATCCGATCTTCACTCCCCACTGCGAAACCGATCCGATCGACGAGATGAAAACGATACTCCATTCCACCGCTGAGACCGTGATGTACGCCTCGCTCGGAAAAAAGCCCGCGTTCATCGAGGAAGCCGGAACGCTCGGCCCGATGATCGCCGACGAGGAGACCGCCGGAGCCTATGTCAGAGCGGCGCTCTGGTCGGCTTGGGCGCATGGGCTCTACGGCTTTGTCTGGTGGTGCGCAAACGAGCAGTCGGCTCTGACCCACACGCCCTACGACTGGAACGCAGTCGAACGCGAGCTCGGATTGTTCCGGCTCGACGGCTCGAAAAAGCCGGTGCTCGAGTCGATGACTAATTTCACAAAATTCGCCGACAGCTTTGCAGCCGAGTTCGGAAAGCTCCCGCCGCGAATCACCGACGCCGTCTGCATACTCACTCAGGGTCAGGACGTCTGGGGAGCGGCTTACGGCAGCTTTATTCTGGCAAAGCAGGCGGGACTTGACGTAAACTTCGCGTGGAGTCTCGACGAGATTCCCGAAGCTCCGGTCTATATGCTGCCCTCGCTCTGCGGCGACAGCTCGATCGAGGGTCACGTCTTGACCGATCTGCTCGAAAGAGTTAAGCGCGGCGCAACGCTTTATCTGTCGCTTGATAACGCGCTGCTCTCGCCCTTCTCGTCCTATACCGGAGTCAAGGTCAAAACCCGCTCACGCCGCGTAAAGGAGAGCGTCGCTATGCTCGGAGACGCTGAGCTTCACGAGTGGACGCAGTTCAAGTATGTTTTCGAAAGTATCGGCGCAAAGGTTCTCGTCTCTGACAGGGACGGCGAGCCGGTGCTGACCGAATACAGCTACGGCGACGGAAAAGTGTACTTCTGCGCGTGGCCGATCGAGACCGACGCTTCCGGAAAGCCCGGCGTCGTCAGCGGCGAGGCTGCTGTCCCCTATTACCGCTTCTACGAGCTGCTCGGGCTGAAAAATCCGGAGAAACGCGCGTCCTGCTCAAATCCATGTATCGGGCTCACCGAGCATATCGTCTCCGACGGCGAGAGATATCTCAATATCATCAACTACTCGTCAAAAGAAGTCAAGACGTCAGTCAAGCTCGACGGCTTTGTTCTCGACCGCGCACTCACTCCCAGCGGCGGAAGCTGCGTTCAGAGCGAGAATGGACTCGATGTAGTTCTCCCCGCAGACTCGGGTATGGCTGTTATACTCAAAAAATAATCGGTCGCTCGTAATGCCGGACTTAACGTAAAATCAGAAATACCCAACCATGCGTTCAGTTAAAAAACATATGGTTGGGTATAAATTTATATCAGATTTCAAGTCCGTCGTAGGCGGCTATGACACGGTAGGGAGTGTCGAGACCCGCGAGATGCTCCTCCAGCATCGCGTGAGTCGTTTCGTTCGGGCTGACGTGAGTGAGATAAACTCTTGTTGCGTCGGTGACGGTATCTCTCCGATAAAGCTCCTCAAGCGTCTCCATCGCCGTGAAATAGTCCATGTGACCGGCGGTCCTGCCCGTGACCCGCCTGTCGAGGATCGGATTTGTACACTCCATTATCAGCACGTCGAGCTTTTCGCCCTTTAGCGCTTCAAAGGTCTCGT
>CACXED010000008.1 GCA_902766575.1 uncultured Ruminococcus sp.
CCGCGACGTTGGTCGGGACAGCGGCGATATCGACCTCTCCGGTGGCGATCTTGGGAACGACCTCTGTCGGAGCCGAAGCCACGGTGAACGTGTAGTTGTTCGAGGCTTTTCCATCGGCGGCGCTGTCCATCAGGGACGCCATTCCGACTCCGGTGGGACCCTTGAGGACCGCGACGTTGATGTCTGCGGGCTCGCTGCCGCATCCGGCGGCAGAGAGCGCGATCAGCGCAGCGGCGGCAAACGATAACAATTTGGCAAATCTTTTCATAATAATACCTCCAAAATTTCCGCGTCAAAGGGACGAACCGGTTTTCCGCGTCAATAAATGTATACCAAACGCAGACAGTATACCACAAATCCCGCCTGTTGTCAATACACGAGCCGACTAAAAAACGCAGACGAGCGGCGCGTTTTTTGCACTTTTCACCGAGACGGCTCTATAATCGGCGGCTATTGTTCGTCTCAGAGCTGCGGTTTATTGGATATTCTGCCCGTCCGGTAAAAAATAATGCAAGAATTCCGTCAGCTTGTTTCATCGGTCTACAGCTTTCGGGTCAATTATTAAGAAATATTAAAGTCGAGTAAAATATTCTGCATTTTTTTCAAAAACCTCTTGCATTTTGATATATAATGTGATATAATAATAGCTAACACAGGTCTGTCCGGCTCAGACAGCCGGAGAAATCATCCAACGCAAAACCGCACAGGGGGATTCCATATGCAGCCAAGAGATCTCAAAAATTCATTTGCTAACAATTTCACTCATTCCGTCGACAATCACGAGCTCTTTGACTCGCTGCTCGTCGGTTGCCGCGAAAGCTACTCGATCCCGGCAACGGCTTTTACCGACTACAATGTCAAGCGCGGACTCCGCAACCCTGACGGGACCGGCGTTATGGCCGGAATCACCAAGATCGGAAACGCTCACGGCTATATCATCAACGAAGGCGACAAGGTGCCGATCGAAGGCGAGCTTTATTACCGCGGATACAACGTCGCGGATCTGATCGCCGGTTATACCTCTGAGGGTCGCTACGGCTTTGAGGAGACCTCGTATCTGCTCTTTTTCGGCGATCTTCCGACAAAAAAGCAGCTTTCCGACTATGACACGCTGCTCGACTCATATCGTTTTCTGCCGCCGCGCTTCACCGACGAGGTGATCATGCGCGCTCCGACCCAGTCGCTGATGAACAAGCTGGCGACTGCTGTGCTCGCGCTTTACGCCTACGACGAGAATCCCGATGAGACCAGCCTTGAGAATATGCTCCGCCAGTCGATGCAGCTCCTCGCGAGACTGCCAATAATCGCGGCGCAGGCGTACGCCTTTAACCGCAGCTATTTCTACGGCGAGAGCCTGAACATACACAATCCGCAGAACAATCTCTCCACCGCGCAGAACTTCCTTCGCATAATGCGTCACGACTGCTCGTTCACCGAGGAGGAAGCCAAGCTGCTCGACCTCTGTCTCGTGCTGCACGCCGAGCACGGCGGCGGAAACAACTCGGCGTTCACCTGCCGCGTCGTCTCGTCGTCGGGAAGCGACACCTATTCGGCGATAGCTTCGGCTATCTGCTCGCTCAAGGGTCCCAAGCATGGCGGCGCGAATATCAAGGTGCAGGAGATGTTTGAGTACATCAAGGCCGGAGTTTCCAACTGGGAGGACGAGGACGAGGTTGAGGCTTTCCTCGAAAAGATAATCCGCGGCGAGGAGGGCGACCACTCGGGGCTCATCTACGGAATGGGTCACGCGATATATACTCTCTCCGACCCGCGCGCCGTCCAGCTCAAGCGCTACGCAAAGAATCTTGCAAAGGGCTCTGAGTTCGAGCGCGAATTTGCTCTGCTCGAATCGGTCGAGCGCCTGACGCCCGGCGTCTACTCCCGCTACAAGGGCAACGTCAAGAATATCTGCGCCAACGTCGATCTCTACTCCGGACTTGTCTACCGGATGCTGGGGATCCCGCAGGAGCTCTACACGCCGCTCTTCGCCATCGCCCGGATCGCCGGATGGTGCGCTCACCGCATCGAGGAGGTCTGCACCGGAAAGCGGATCATCCGCCCGGCTTACAAGGCAATAGCGAAATCCCGCGAGTACACTCCCATCGAGGAGCGTCATCTCAGCGATTATTGATATAAAATCTCCCGAGCGATCATCGCCCGGGAGATTTCTTATTCGATTATTTCCTTGTTCTTCGCGGCTCCGAGAAATTCGGCGAGACGCGGGTTCTTCGGAGAGTCGATCAGCTCTGCGGGAGCTCCGTCGGCGGCTATGACGCCGTTCTCCATGAAGATCACCCGGTCGGAGATGTAGCGTGCAAAGCTCATCTCGTGGGTTACAACGATCATAGTCATATGCTCGGAGGCAAGCTGCTTCATAACGGCTAGCACCTCTCCGGTGAGCTCCGGGTCGAGGGCGCTGGTCGGCTCGTCAAAGAGCAGGATATCCGGATCGGTCATCATCGCGCGGGCTATCGCGACTCTCTGCTTCTGACCGCCCGAGAGCGCCGACGGCATCTCGTCGATCTTATCCGAGAGTCCGACCTTTTTGAGCAGCCTTTCGCACTTTTCGTTTGCGGCTGTCTTGTCGAGCAGACGGTTAGTGACCGGCGCGCAGATCATGTTCCCTCTGACCGACATATGGGGAAAGAGGTTGAAATGCTGGAATACCATTCCGGTTTTGGAGAGTATGCGGCGCATGACCTTGTCCTTGACATAGACGCCGTTTTCGACAAACGCCTCTCCGCCGATCGAAATGCTGCCGTCCGAAACGCGCTCAAGTCCGATCAGCGAGCGCAGCATCGTGCTCTTTCCCGAG
>CACXED010000009.1 GCA_902766575.1 uncultured Ruminococcus sp.
AAATCCGCAGATGCCTTGGCTGTTGCCAAGACATGGTGCCTCCGATCGGAATCGAACCAACGACACGGGGATTTTCAGTCCCCTGCTCTACCAACTGAGCTACAGAGGCATATGGCGACCGGGATGGGGTTCGAACCCACGACCTCTAGCGTGACAGGCTAGCGTTCTAACCAGCTGAACTACCCGGCCATATGGTGGAAACTACAGGGCTCGAACCTGTGACCCTCTGCTTGTAAGGCAGATGCTCTCCCAGCTGAGCTAAGCTTCCGGATTTTCATCACAGCGTTGTTCCCTGCGACGGATAATATTATATCATATCCGTATCAATTTGTCAAGGGGTTTTTTCAAATTTTTTTATTTTTTATTTTTTGACCCCAAAGACAGATATGGGAGCGCCAGGCTCCCATATCTCGCTATGCTTTCTCGGAAAGGAAATTTGCACCTGATTTATCTCTTTTTCTTTGCGACGACTGCTCCTGCGGCGCTGACGACAGCAGCAAGAGCCGCGATGACGGAAGCATCTGCCGTCTGTGCAGCGGTATCGGTCTTCTTGGGGAGAGAAGCGGTGGTCTCGCCTATGGTGACATAGGGATACTCAGCGGTAGACCAGCTTCCTGCGCCCTTGCCGGTAACCTTGGAGGGAGCCATTGCGAGAACCTGAGCGCCATTGCTTACAACGTCGTTGACCTGGAAGTTGATTCCGATCTCCTTTGAGTCGACCGGGATGCAGAACTCAACCGCATAACCGCCGTCGATTGCAGCTGCGGCATAAGAGAAGTACTCGTCAGCCTTGGAGCCGTAGGCGGTAACGCCGTTCTGAGTGTAGTAGGACGGGAATCCGGTGTTGTCGATGCGGTACTGCTGGGTCTCCTTGGTATTGTCGTTGTTGTTCGGGTTTACAAAGACCTCAAAGGAGTCGGTAGTCCACGGAGAATTGTTCTGAGCGTCGGAGGTCGGAGCAACGACTTCAGCGTCCTTGACCTCAGCGTAGACGTAGAGCTTGCCGCCGTTGTAAACAGCCTTGGCGACTGCGGTAGCTCTGACAGCGGTTTCGCCGTTCTGCTGATCTACATTAACGGTAAGTCCCTTGTCGTAGATAGCGTCCTTCTTAGCGTCGACCTTGACTGCCTCGGTGGTAGAGGGGATGTCGCCGAGGAGACCGCCGTTTGTGTGAGCGGCTACTCCAGTAGCGAGGAGCGAGAGAACGACCGGAATTGCGAGATACTTTCTGTTCATGTTAACACCTCATTTTTATAAATTTTCGATATAAAAGAGCATATCTCGTCAGTAATTATACACCGTCATTGATGATTTGTCAATATTTTACCCCCCCCCCCGGAATTGTTAACATTTTGTAAACTGTCTGAGCTTCTCAAAATCCCCGTTCAGCAGCGCGGTGTTCACGCTGCCGTCGGCTCCGAACGCCGTCGACTCGACCGTGAGATCCCCGTCGTAGTCCTCCGGCAGACGGTCAAAGAAGCTCTCAAAGTCGACTCCGCCCTGACCGATGTGCAGCGTGCGCAGATTCTTCCAGTCCATATAACCGCCGCCGTAGTCGTTGATGTGCAGATGCCGGATGTTCTTAAGAACGCAGCTCATTTCCGGCTCAAAGACCGTCAGGAGCTGCCCGTGAAAGGCAGCCATCTTAGTGTCAAAGGTGAACCGCGCTCCCAGCTCCGCAAGCCTTTTGAGATGCGTCAGCGGGTCGGCGTGATTGCAGACGACGTTCTCGACCGTCAGTATCAGCCCGTGAGCCCTCGCTCTCATATCGAGCGCCGGGAACGCCGCGTAATTTGCCTCAATATTGCCGTCCGACGTTACACCGTTCCAGAGGTGCAGCACGAGCAGCTTTGCTCCGAGCTTCTCCGCGGCTTCGCAGTTGAGCTCAAAGCTCCGCAGAGCCTCGTCGGTTCTGCCGAGCGCGATCAGCTCTCCTATGCCTTTCTCGCAGTGTACAGTCGGTATGCAGAGCCCCATCGACTTCACGTCGGCTATAACCTCCGAAAGGTTCGGATACCATGTGTCGTAGATCATGAATTCAAAGCCGTCGCAGCCGAGCTCAGGCGCGAGCGTTCCGAGCAGCCGGTGATCCCTGCCGTTCGGTCTGCCGATCAGCGCTCCGGTCGAGCAGAGTATTTTTCTCATATTTAGTATCTCCCAAAACAGCGAAAGCCCTGTCCGGAGAACAGAGCCGTGCTGTTATTATTCAAAAAGCGCCAGAGCCTCGTCCTTTGTGAACAGATAGTTCCTGTCGCAGAAATGACATTCGCAGTTGATCTCCTCGGGCTTGCCCTCGGCGCGGCACTCGTCGAAGATTTTTTCGACTTCCTTTTTGCCGAGGCTGAAGATCGCCCGGGCGCAGCGCTCCTTTGAGCAGTCGCATTTATACGCGACGTCGAGCTCGTCGAACACGTCGTACTCTATTCCCTCGAGCGCGATATCCATGACCTGCTTTGTCGTCATGCCGCTTGCGAAAAGCCGCGAGACGTTCGAGAGGTTAGCGGCGTTGCGTTCTAATTTCGAGATCGTGTCCTCCGTGGCAAAGGGCAGCAGCGACACGAGCACTCCTCCGGCGGCAAGGCAGGTGTAGTCCCGGTCGACCAGCACTCCCAGCGCGCAGAGACTCGGCGTCTGCTCGCTGACCGCGAAATACTGCGTGATATCCTCGGCTATCTCGCCGCTGACGAGGTCGATCGTGCCGGAATAGGGCTCCTTGAGCCCGATATCCTTGGTGACGCTGAGCGTTCCGCGACCTATCGCGCCCGAGACGTCGAGCTTGCCGTTCGGCTTTTTCGGGATGTCTACGATCGGGTTCTTTATATAGCCCTTGACATTTCCGGCGTAGTCCGAGACGGCGATAACTCCGCCCGCCGGGCCGTCGCCCCTGACGTTCAGCGTCAGCGAGTTGCCCTTGTCCTTAAGGAGGGTTCCCATTATCGACGCGGCGGTCAGCGTTCTGCCGAGCAGAGCCGACGCGGTGGGCGTCGTGCCGTGATAGCGTATCGCGTCGTCGACAATAGCCGTCGAATCGACGACAAAGGCTCTCGCGCTGCCGTCGCGGGTCATGACGCGGAGCATTGTGGATGGTTTCTTCATGTTAAATTTAATCTTTCCTTACTTGATTTCAGCCCTGCACGCGGTGAAATACCAACGTTCGGTGTCCTCATCGACATTTTCGCCCGAGAGCCCGCCGCTTATTTCGCAGAGCTCAAAGCCGCTTTCGGCGAGCAGCTTCTTCACCGTCCGCAGCGAGTAGCAGCGCTCGCGCTGAGTCTCGTCAAAGCGCGTGAAGCGGCCGTCGGCGTCCTCTCTGAATATCGAGAGCTCAAAGTCGCAGAGCTTTGTTTTCGGGTTGTAGAAATTCTGCCACGCGCAGAGTATCCCCTCGTCCTCGAGGATATAGGCGTTGTCGGCGTAGACGCGCTCGAACTTTGCCGGAGCGTTCATATCGAAAACGAACACTCCGCCCGGGTCGAGATAGTTGTGAACGCGCGAGAAGGTCCGTCCGAGCGCCTTTGTGTCGGTGAGGTAGTTGAGGCTGTCGAGACAGCAGACGACGGCGTTGACGCTGCCGTAGAGCTCGAGCTCGCTCATGTCCTGACGCACGAGCAGCACCTGATGCGCAAAGCGTCTCGCGTCGCATTTTGCCCGGGCGATCGAGAGCATCTCCTCCGAGAGATCCACGCCGGTCATATCGTAGCCGCGCGAGGCGAGCTCGATAGTCATGCTCCCGGTCCCGCAGGCGAGGTCGAGCACCGACCCGGGCTTTCGTCCGTAATATTTTTCAAGCTGAGCCTCGATATAGTCAGCCCACGCTTTGTAGTCGATATCGGCGTTCAGCCTGTCGTAGACCGCCGCGAGCGAGCTGTAGGCAGAGCCGCTCATTTGCGCTCGAGCCGCTCGAGAACGGTGATGTAGCCGTCGCTGCCGTACTTTAAGCAGCGGTTGACGCGGCTGATGGTAGCGGTGCTGAGACCGGTCTTTTCGGCGATCTCGGTATAGATATAGTTCTCCTTGAGCATCTTGGCTGCGAGCAGTCGCTTGGACATCTCCTGAAGCTCTGCGACAGTGCAGAGATCCTCAAAGAAGCTGTAGCACTCCTCTACGTTTTCGAGCGTAAGTATTCCCTTGAACAGAAAGTCAATCTTTTCGTCGTTCAGCTTGTTCATTTTTTTGGTTTCCTTTCAAAGATAAGATTTATGGATAAGCTGAATAAATCGAGTTTTCGCAGAAAAAAGCTTGAATCTATGGACTTTTTTCTGCGAAAACAACCTTAAATCAGCGTTTCCTTATATTCTTATTTTACTACTTTATTGCGCCAAAGTAAAGTGTTTTTCGAAATATTTACATATAAAATATTTCTGCCGCCGGATCGGGTCAAGGCGCCGGTCACAGTAGACCGCGCTGTCTCATTGTCTCTCCGGCTCAAAGCCCTCAAGCGGCAGGAGCTTTTCGTTCACCGCGCGGATTATATCGGAAGCCTGCGGCAGATAGTACTTTTCAAGCTCGAGACAGGGGGTTATAAAATTCTTCGACCCGAGCGCTGCCGGCGGCGCGTCGAGCAGATCGAACGCGAGCTCCGAAATATCCGCCGCCATGTTTTTCATCACCGAGCCGCGCTCACAGGCGTCGCCGACGATGATTATCCGCCCGGTCTTTTCAATCGAGCCGAGCACCTTTTCGTAATCGAACGGCACGATCGACCGCGCGTCGATCACCTCCGCCGAGACGCCGTAGCTCTCCGACAGGATATCCGCCGCTTCGAGCGCTCTGTAGAGCGCCGCTCCGATCGTGAGTATCGTCAGATCATCGCCGGCGCGCTTGATATCCGGCTCGCCGATGGGGATCTCATAGCGACCCTCGGGAACTCCGCCCTCGTGAAAGCGCTCTCCGATGTCGTAGAGCCGTTGGCTCTCAAAGAACACGACCGGATCGGTTCCGCAGAGCGCGGAGGTCATCAGTCCCTTGGCGTCGTAGGGCGTCGCCGGATAAACTATCTTGAGCCCCGGTATATGCGCCGCCATAGCCGTCCAGTCTTGCGAGTGCTGAGCGCCGTATTTTGACCCGACGGCGACTCTGACCACCATCGGCAGTCTGAGCGTCCCCGCCGACATCGCCTGCCACTTCGCCGCCTGATTGAACAGCTCGTCAGCCGCGCAGCCGATGAAATCGGCGTACATCAGCTCGGCTATGACCCGTCCGCCGCACATCGCGTAGCCGACCGCCGAGCCGACTATCGCCGACTCGGATATCGGGGAATTGAACAGCCGGTGATAGGGCAGCGACTCGGTGAGCCCGGCGTAGACCCCGTGCGCTCCTCCCCAGTCGCGGTTCTCCTCTCCGTAGGCGACGAGCGTCGGATCGGTGCAGAAGCCCTCGTAGATCGCCTCGAAAAGCGCGTCGCGCAGCTCGACATATTCGCCCGCGCAGAGCGGCTTGCTGTCGTCGCCGACTGCCGAGCGCGATTTTTTTCTTATCGAAAGCACGCGGGGATTCTCGTCGGTCGGGATGAGCAGCTCGGGAGCCCGGCTCCCGTCCATGGACGGGCGGTATTCGTTTGAAAAGGTCAGCCTCGAGATCGCGTCGGGATCCTTTGCAAGCTCCATCCTCGGCGAGATCGTATCGTCGGCGGCGAGACGGCAGATCCGCGTGATCCGCCGGACAGTCTCCTCGTCGACAGCGTCGAACTCGGACGCCTCGGCGACGCCGCCGATGATCAGCTTCTCCTTGTAGGCTCTGATCGGGTCGAGCCGCTTCCACGCCTCGACCTCCTCCTCGGTGCGGTAGGTGGACGGGTCGGAAGCGGAGTGCTCCGACGTCCGGTAGGTGACGATATCGAGCATCGCCGGCCCCTCTCCGCAAAGCAGAAGCTCCTTTCTGCGCCTGACCGCGTCTATGACCGCAAAGGGATCGAGACCGTTCACCCGCTCGGAGTGAAGCTGCTCCGGCGAGAATCCCGCTCCGAGTCTTGCCGCCATTCCGAACGCCATCGTCTCGCCGAGCGTCTGTCCGCCCATTCCGTAGAAATTGTCCGAGACGAAGAACAGCACCGGCAGTCCGGGCGAACTGCCGCCGTCGGTGGTTCCCCAGAGCTTTTTTATCTGATCCATCGCCGCCATATTGAGCGACTCGAGCACCGCTCCGCGTCCGCAGGCGCCGTCTCCGATGTTGGCGACCACTATCCCGTTCTTTCTGTTGATGCGCTTATAAAGCGCCGCTCCGAGCGCCATCGGAGCCTGCGCGCCGACTATCGCGTTGTTCGGATATATCCCGAACGGCGGGAAAAAAACGTGCATCGAGCCGCCAAGCCCCCGGTCAAAGCCGGTGTTCTTGGCAAAGATCTCGGAAAGCACGCCGTAGAGCAGAAAATCCGCCGCAAGCTCCTTTGTGTCGGTCGGAGCGTCGCCGCGCTCGACCGCCCGGAGCTGATCGCCGCCCGAGCTGTTTTTCATTATTTCGTAAAGCTCCTCGCCGCCGAGCCGGTTTATCGCCGACAGCCCCTTGGCGATCACCTCGCCGTGGTTCCGGTGCGAGCCGAAGATGAGATCGTCGGCGTCAAGCGAATACGCCTCTCCGACCGCCGTCGCTTCCTCGCCGATCGCAAGGTGAGTCGGGCCGGGATTGCAGTAGCTTACGCCGTTGTAGACCGAGCTTGCTTTGATCTCCCCGAGCATGGTCTCAAACTCGCGGATGATGCGCATATCGCGGTAGATGCGAAGCATATCGTCCTTTGAGTAAAGCGTTTTCTCCTCGTCGAGAGTACGCGCGTACTGGTTCACCGGGATATCGTCAAAATGGATGTACCCGGGCTGTAGAGCCTTTTTCGGGTCGATAAATTGACTCCTTGGCATTATTATGACCTTCTCTTAAATTATTAACGTCAGTCCGAGCTGACAAAGACCGCGGCAGAGCCTGTCGAGATATTCCGCCGCGCGGTAAAGCTCCGCTCCGCCTGCGCCCAAGGTGAGCGTAATCGACGGATATACCCGACCGTCCGCCATCACGCGGTTTGTAACGCAGCCGACCGTGAGCGCAAATATCCGCTCATGCTCCGGTAAAAGCTCCGGGTCGGGCGAAAAGCTCTCGATTCCAAGCTCTCCGAAATAACTGACGTCGATAAGGCAGGATTTGTTCCCGCCAGTATAATTTTCGCTGATTTTAGCAAAAGCGCCGAGACTTAATCCCCTCGCGTCGGGAATGTAGCGTTCGCGGAGACTTCTTTCGCTATAGACGCGAAGTCTGACCGCGATTTCGCCGTATTCGGTCGCCGAGAGGATTTTCGCCGCCGCGAAGGCTATCATATCAGCCGCCGTTATCTGCGGCAGTCCAAGCTCGCCTCCGTGCTCCGCGAGCCGCTTTTCGAGGTCGAGCAGCTCGGATGCGTCAAAGGACGCGGTGAGCGTTATATATCCGCCGGAGCGGACAGGCTCAGCCGGATGGAGCTCCTCGCTTTCGGGCGTAGCTTTTTCCTCCGCCGGGATATTATCCGTCGTGAGCGGCTCGTCAGCGGGGCTTGCCTCGCATAGAGCGGCAGGCTCCGGCTTGATACTATCGGCTTCAAAGACCGCTCCGGTCTTTTCGGCGAGCAGGCGCTCGATATCGCGTTCGATTATTCTTCCCATCGGACCGGTCGGGACAGCCTTTGAGATGTCCGCGCCGCTTTTAGCCGCGAGCGCCATCGCCCTCGGCGAGATCTTCAGCCTTTTCAAAGCCGGAGCGCCGGTCTCCCGGCTTCTCTCCGGCATATCCGGCGTAGTGTAGTCTGACATATATTGATTAACCTCTGTTCTGAAAGCCCGGCGTCATTTTGCGACGTCATTTTGTGACTATGATCTCAACGCCGGCGGCCTCGGCCGCTTTTGTGATGTCGTCGGGAAGATGATCGTCGGTGATTATTGTGTGGACTCTGTCTATCTGACAGAAGGTATAGGGCAGGCAGCGGTCGAGCTTGGATTTGTCCATCAGGACTATGACCCGCCGCGCCTTTTCCACGATGAGACGCTTGAGCTCGCACTCCGGGTAGTTGCCGCTTGTAAAGCCGTCCTTCATCGAGAGCCCCGACGGGCAGATGAACGCCACGTCGATGTTGATGTCATCGAGGAACTTCAGCGCCTGATTTCCCGAGATCGAGATATTGTCGCGGTTGATCATCCCGCCGACGAGATTGACTATCGGCTGGGTCTTTTTGATAAGCTCCAGCGCGATGTTAGGGCCGGTGGTTGTGATATTGTGCCGCTCGTCGGGCAGAAGCGACGCGAGCTTGAGTATCGTCGTGCCAGAGTCGAGAAAGAGCGAGTGTCCGGTGCCGATAAAATCGACTGCCCGGCGGGCTATGCGCTCCTTTGCGCCGATATTCTCGCCGAGACGCTGATGAAAGGAATCCTCCATCGAGGTTGTTATAAACTTCATTGAGCGTGCTCCGCCGCGCACCTTGATGGCGTCGCCCTGCTTTTCGAAGTATTCGATGTCGCGTCTCAGCGTCATGCTGGACACATCGGGGAATCGGCTTTCGAGCTCCCTCAGCGAAATGAACGGTTTCTCGGTCAGGAGTTCCTTGATAATGGCTCTGCGCGAGGAATTCATTGATTTCATCCTTTCATTTAATCGGTTAAATTGTAAATATATTTGAGTTATATTTCACATTTACCAATTTATATTGTAACATATTTTCAGCGCTTTGTCAATGATTATCTACAGCAATATCTCACAATTCTGGGCGCGCAGATTTGTACTTTAAGGCAACGCCGTTCCCGCGCAAAAAACCCCGGCGCGGCGCGCGCCGGAGCTCTGCCGCCGGTATTGTCATAAGACTCCGGCGTGTCTCTTTGCGGAGGTGAGCGTGTTCCTTAGCAGCATGGTGATGGTCATCGGCCCGACTCCTCCGGGAACCGGAGTGATGAGCGAAACCTTTGGCTCGACCGTGGCGAAATCCACGTCTCCGGTGAGCTTTCCGTCGGCGCGGCGGTTCATGCCTACGTCGATGACGACCGCGCCCTCCTTTACCATGTCTCCGGTGATGAAGTCAGCCTTTCCGACCGCTGCGACGAGAATATCCGCGCGGCGCGTCACCTCGGCGAGGTTCTTTGTGCGCGAGTGGCAGACAGTCACCGTTCCGTTGGCGTGGAGCAGCAGCATCGCCTGAGGCTTGCCGACGATATTGCTCCTGCCGACGACTACGCACTCCTTACCCGAGACGTCGACGCCGCTCTTTTCAAGGAGCACCATGACTCCCGCCGGCGTGCAGGGCAGGAAATCGTAGTCGCCGATCATGATCTTTCCGACGTTGACCGGATGAAAGGCGTCCACGTCCTTTTCAGGGTCGATGTGGTCGATGATTATCTTGTCGTCGAGGTGCTTTGGCAGCGGGAGCTGGACGAGGATGCCGTGGATCGCGCTGTCGCCGTTGAGACGCTCGACGAGCGCGAGCAGCTCAGCCTCGGTAGTCTCCTCGGGGAGCTCGTAGACCTCCGAGTGGAAGCCGACCTCCTCGCAGGCCTTTTTCTTGTTGCGCACGTAGACCTGTGAAGCCGGGTCGGTGCCGACGATTATAACCGCCAGCCCGGGAACTATGCCCTTTTCCTTAAGAGCCGCGCACTCGGCGGCTATCTCGGCGCGGACCTCCTTTGAGATCTGCTTTCCGTCAATTATCTTTGCCATCGTTATTCTCCGTTTCGTCTGTTTCGGAAGTATTTTTGCTTTCATCGTTTTTCTCCGGTTCAGCCGGAGCGTCAGCCTGACTGTCAGAGCCGCTTTCGGCGTCGGAGGAGGGCTTTATATCGTAGTTCTCGCCGTCGGTAGACTTTCCGGACTTTCCGATGATCTCGTCGCGTCCCGAGCTGTAGACCCGGTCGTAAGCCGCGTCGTCGAGCGCTCTGTCCTTGGCTCTCGCAAGCCCGACTGCCATGCAGATGACGCCGAGGACGAAAATTATCGCTCCAACCGCCTGCGAGACTCTGATTGTCTCGCCGAATACCGACTTCATGAAGTAGAGGCTGTCGGTTCTCAGCCCCTCGATGAAGAAGCGCCCGAAGCCGTACCAGATCATGTAGAAGATAGCGTGCTGTCCGTTGAATTTCTTCTTTTTATAGAACGCCATGACTATCGCAAAGCCGACTAAATTCCAGAGCGACTCGTAGAGGAAGGTCGGATGATAGTATTTCGTCACGGTCGAGCCTGCGTACTGGATTCCCATGCGCCACGGGAGCTTGGTCTCCACGCCGTGAGCCTCGGCGTTCATGAAGTTGCCCCAGCGGCCTATCGACTGTCCGAGCATAAGTCCGGGAGCGATCATGTCATACATCTTGCCGGGAGCTATCTTCTTGACCTTTGAGACGACGAACACAGTCAGCGCGCCCGCTCCGACTCCGCCGAAGATCGCCAGTCCGCCGTTGCGGACGTTGATTACGTCCCAGAACGAATGGAAGTTCTCGAGCTTCATCAGAACGTAGTAGAGCCGCGCTCCGACCATCGAGAAGATGATCAGGAATATCGCGAGGTCGAGCACGTCGTCGGTCTTGATCTTTTCAAACTTTGCGTTGTGGTTTGCGACAAGGAAGCCTGCGACCATCGCGAGCGTTATGATTATTCCGTACCACATTATGTCGTAGCCGAAGATGCTGAACGCGACCGGATTTACCTCGAATCCGTCTATCCCGAGCCCCGGGAATGAAATGATATTGCTCATTTTACAAAATTCCTGCCTTTCATACGATCGGGTTCACTACGGCGAGGGTGTAGAATTCGGGTCTGAACGCCGCTTTTGCAAGCGCGGTCACATCGTCCTGCGTCACCTTTGAGAGGATATCCACATAGTCGAGCAGATCTCCGCCCTCGATTTCGTAGTTGAGGAAGCTATTGGCGATGTCCTCGGTGCTGTCAAAGCACTTGACCATCGAGGCGTAGAGCGCGCGCTTGGAGCGCTCAAAGTCCTCGGCGGAGATTTCGCTCTTAGCCCATTCGGCGCGCGCCTTGAAGCGCTCAAAGACCTCCTTCGGGTCGCGGCTCTCGCCATAGACGCCGTTAAAAGCGTAGCTTGCCGATGACTCGTAGCCGTAGTCGAACTGATTCGACAAAAGCCCCTCCTCGTAGAGCTTATTGTAGAACTCTCCCGACTTGCCGAACATCAGGTCGTTTAGGATGCCGTAAGCCGCGTATTTCTTCATTCTGCCATAGCCGTCGGAGGGGATATCGGTATCCTTGACGCCGATCGCGAAAAGCGGCTTTGAGACCTGCATGGACTTTTCGGCGTAGGCTCTGAACACCTCGGGCTTCTCGTCCGGGTAGTCGCGGATTATCTCGACCGGAGCCTGCTTTTTGAGATATTTGTCGCAGACTGCGTTCACCTCGTCGACCGTCACGTCTCCGCAGACGATCAGCACCATGTTCGACAGATTGTAGAACACTCTGTAGCACTCGTAGAGTATATCCGAGGTGATATGCGAGATCGACTCGACCGTTCCGGCGACGTTGATCCTGACCGGGTGCTTTTCGTAGAGGTTCTCGAGCAGGGTCTGATACATACTGCGGAAAGGATGGTCGTCGTACATTCTGATCTCCTGAGCGATGATGCCGCGCTCCTTTTCCACCGTCTCGGGCGTGAAGTAGGGCGTGGTCACAAAGTCGAGCAGTATCCCCAGCGACTCGTCGAAGTTCGACGTGCAGGAGAACAGATACGCGGTCATCGTGTTCGACGTGTAGGCGTTGGCGTTGGCTCCGTATCTCGCGTAGCGGGTAAAGGTGTCGTCGCCGTTGGGGTTTTCAAAGAGCTTGTGCTCGAGATAGTGCGCGATGCCGTCGGGCACTGTCGTGAAGTCCTTATCCCCGGCGAGCCTGAAGCGGTTGTCTATCGAGCCGTAGCGGGTTGCAAAGATCGCGTAGGAGGTCGACAGCTTCTTCGGGAAGACGCAGACCTCAAGTCCGCTCCCGTGCCTGAAGCGGTAGTATTCCTCTCTGAGAAAATCGTTTCTTTTAATCGTGATATCAGGCATTTTCGTCCTCCTCGTCCTCGCCGCAGAGCGTACCGTTCAAAAAATAGACCGTATCGAGCGTCGGGAGCTTTGCCGCGGCGATTATATCCTCGCGGGTCACGGCTCTGAGTTTTTCGACCATCTCGTCCGGCTCGCCCGGGATATTGAAGATCATGCGCCCGAGATACCAGTTCTCAAGCCCTCTCGCGCTGTCGGCGAGCTCGTTGTAGCTGTTTATAAGGAACAGCAGAGCACCGTTCATTTCCTCGTCGGTGAAGTCTCCGCGCCGGACGGCTTCGAGCTGATCTAAGATAGCCTTTTCGGCGACCTCGCGGTTCGAGACCTCGATTCCCGACTGGATCATCAGCAGTCCCTTTGCAGCGTCGGGCGAGCTCTGGCAGTAGTAGCAGAGGCTCATTTTCTCTCTGACGTTCATAAAGAGCTTTGACGTGACCGCTCCGCCGTAGATCGCGTTGCAGAGCATCAGCGCCGGGTACTCCGGATCGGCGAGGGTCAGTCCCGAGCGCATACCTATGACGAGCTTGCCCTGATTTACCGGCATATCCTCGGTGATAGTCTTAGGCTCTGCCGCCGAGCGTATGACCTCGGTAGCGGGGAGAGCTATCGGCTCGCGCTCAAAGGAGAAGATCGAGCGGAGCCTGTCCGCAAGCGCGTCGGCGTCGCACTGTCCGACGAAGAAGATCTCTATGGGATAGTGCCTCAGCGCGTATTTATACTGACTGAAAAGGCTCTCGGGCGTGCAGGCGGAAGTCTCGTCGACCGTACCGGTCTCGGTGAGTCCAAAGCGTTCGCCCCGGCACATCTCCTCGATACAGCGTCGGTAGGCGTAGTAGACCTTGTTATTTATTGAAGCGTTTATCGCGTCGATCTGATTGTTCTTTTCGCTCTCGGTGTAGTCGGGGTCAAAGCCCTCGCCGACCTTGATCGGGTGGAGCAGGAGCTCTCCGAGCATATCGGTCATCTCGGCGACGAGATCCTCTCCGCCTATCGCATACGAGGAGTCGAGCATATCCGCGCAGAGCCCGAACACCTGCACGTCGCCGCGCTTTGAGCAGCGGGTCGATATCCCGGCGGCGTAGAGGTAGTCGAGCCGCTTGTTTATCGCCGCCATATCCGGATATTTCTCCGAGCCGCGCAGAAGTATGTTCGGTATCAGCGAGTTCATCGCGTTCACCCCTGCCTCGAGCGGCGCGGTGAAGGAGACCGACATGAAATTCGTTTTGAACTTGCCGGTGGGCAGGCAGTGAAGCCTTACGCCGTCGGCTATAGAGATATTCTGAAGTCCCATGTTAAGCTCACTTTCTTTGGAATTTACTTTTTCCCTTATAATTTATCTTCTATTTTACACCCGTTCGCGTGATAATTCAACACCGGTGATGTAAATTTTCAAAAATTTTACGGTTTTGCCGTGAATCTGAGTTCCTCCGACGCAATATCGAAGCTGTAGCCCGACGCAGGCTCCGGCTCTGACTTTATTTTCGGTCCGTGAGTACCGATCACGACGGTTCCCGAAAGCTCCTGCCCGGATTCCCAGAGCGAGGCTCCCGCATAGGTGACTGTCCGCTCTCCGAGCTCGAAGTCGAGCCGTATCAGCTGATGCGACGAGCGCTCCAGATACTCCGGCTCTCCGACCCGGATGCTCACGCCGTGAAAGTCAATGAGCGCGGCGTCCGGGCGAGGATAGTATTCAACCGTCACTCCGAGCTCACCGGCAAGCTCGGCGATGTCTTTTGCAAACAGCGCGTCGCTGTCGCTCACCGGCTCCGGGAGCAGAAAGCGCCGGACGAGACGCTCTTTGCAGAGCTGCTTCAGCGCCTGCGTGTGCGCCCGGTGAAGATGGGTCAGCATACAGGTGTCTATCTCGGCGACGCGTTCGTCCGAGAGCCCGCGCGCGGTCTTTATCATCAGCAGCCGCGAGCCCGACGAGATATCCGCGACGAGACACTCTCCGCCCGATATGACGGCGACCGCGTCGTTATCTGAATAATTGAAGCAGCGCAGCCCGGCGCTTTTTGCCGAATAAGCGTCGTAAGCTCCCGCTAAGACGAGGAAAACCATCGCCGATATCCCGAATACTCCCAGCGACCTGAACCAGTCCGCGCCCGGTCTCCTCGAAAGCAATACGAGCCCGGCCGCGGTCAGCAGCAAAACCGGAAGGAAAAAGGGATATCTCAGCGAGACGAGCGCTCCGCACGCCGAAAATCCCGACGCGACGGCTCTTATCATCGAACAGAGCAGCGACAGCAGGAATCCGATCCGTCCGGCTAAAAATCCGGCTCCGCAGACGGCGATTATCGCATAGGGGATCGCGAGGATCAGCGTAAGCGATATCAGCGGGGTCAGCAGCAGCGTCGCCGGAATACAGAGCAGCGAGGTCTCGCCAAAGCAGATCCACTGAATCGGCGTCACGAACATCACCGCTCCGAGCGACACGATCATCCCGGCAAAAAGCTCTCTCATCGCCGCCGGGATATTCCATTCCCACGCGATCCGGAACAGCCGTCCGCGCAGGGTGACGTCGGCTCCGTACACAAGCAGTATTCCGAGCGTCGCGGCAAACGACATCAGAAATCCCGCGTCGGCAAGAGCCGCCGGATCGGCGAGGACCATCAGATATCC
>CACXED010000010.1 GCA_902766575.1 uncultured Ruminococcus sp.
ATTTTTGTGAAGTATGACGGAAAAGATGCAAGTAGATGCGTGCTTAAGGCGTCAGCCGTGAATTGTGCGGTATTGCCTTAATTTAATCTGTTTCGATCCGAACCCCGTATTTTCCGAGAGCCGGATCCTCTATCACCTTAACGTCGAGCGCGCCGTATTCGCCTGTCAGCCGGAGCTTGTTTTTCCGCTTCTGCCCCGAGACCTTTGAGACCTCGCCGACCGGAGCGCAGACCGTCACGCGCTTTCCCTCGAGCGAGAGCCTGTTCTCCGCGATATACTCACGCAGCACGCGCATATAATGCTCGCCGTAGACGAGCTCGCCGATCGCGCTGTGATTTGCTCCCGCGACCGCCTTTTCGGGGTCGGAGAGGTTGTCCGACGCGCAGAGTCCGAGCCTCAGCACCGGTATTCCGGCTCTTATAAAGACGTTGAGCGCCGCTTCCGAGCGTATCACCGCGTCGTCGAGCGTCAGCGGCTGATATTCGCCGCTCGAAGTCATATCGCAGAGCTCGGTTCCGTCAAAAACTACGGTCGGATATATCCTTGCTCCGCCGCAGAGCGACGCTATCTCCTCCGCCGTCGCGACCTCGCTTGCGATGTCCGAGCCGGGAAGCCCTATCATCATCTGTCCGACGAGTCCGAAGCCCCGCTCGTTTATCATCCGGCAGGCTTTCCGGGCGGTCTCGGAGGTATGACCGCGCTTTGACAGCGCGAGCACCCGGTCGTCCATGCTCTGGAGCCCGAGCTCGATGTCGGTGACGCGGTACTTTTCGAGAATGTCGAGTATCTCGCCGTCGATATAGTCGGGACGGGTAGAGATCCGCACCGAGCGCGCCGCTCCGCTGTCGATGTACTCCTTTGCCAGCGAGAGCAGATAGATCATCTCTCCCCGGTCGATGCCGGTGAAGCTCCCGCCGAAAAAGGCGATTTCCACGTCTGCGTCGCTGTCGAGGGTCGACACCGCGCGCTCGAGCTCTCCGCGCACCGAGCCGATATCGAAGTCCCCGTGACCCGAAATGCTGCGCTGATTGCAGAATACGCAGCTGTTCGGGCAGCCGAGGTGCGGGATGAAAATCGGGATATTTATATGCCGCTTCACTTGTCTCCAAAGAGGACGAGAGCCTCTTTCGCAGCCATCTGCTCAGCCTCGCGCTTGGATCTGCCGCTGCCGTGACCGATCACGTTGCTGTTGAGCCGCGCCTCGACCTCGAAGCACTTCTCGTGGTCGGGACCCGACTCGCCGATGAGCACGTACTCGAGCAGCTCTCCGCGCTCCTGCTGGACAATCTGCTGGAGCAGAGTCTTGTAGTCCTTGTTCTTGCCGTTCTCGATGAACTGCCTTATCTCGGGCTTGACGCGCGGCATCAGGAATTTCTCCACCGCGTCGCGCGAGCCGGAATCGAGATATATCGACGCGAGCAGCGCTTCAAAGGCGTCGGCGAGTATCGAGACCCGCTCTCTGCCCTTTGAAAGCTCCTCTCCGTGCCCGAGCCGCATATACTGACCGAGCTCGAGGTCGGCGGCGAGCTTTCCGAGGGTCTTTTCGCAGACCGCGCTGGCGCGTATCTTGGTGAGGTCTCCCTCGGGCAGATCGGGATAGTGCCGGAAAAGATAGTCGCTGACTATTATCGACAGCACCGAGTCGCCGAGAAACTCAAGCCGCTCGTTGAAATCTACGTGCAGTCCCTTGGGCTTCATCTCGTTGGAATAGGACGAGTGGGTCAGCGCCGTCACCAATAGCCCGATATCCCTGTATTTATAGCCGATCCGCTCCTCAAATTCCTCCGGCGCGCGGGGAGCGGCGCCTGTATGCTTGTCCGACATCTCAGTTCTCTTTTTTATCCTCTGTTTTTATTTCAGCCGCCGGAGCGAGACCCGACGTGATCCGCTCGTCGATTATCGCCGACACGCCCTTGGAGACGTAATCCCGCGCCTGACGGACGGCGTTCTTTATTGCCTTTGCGTCGGAGCTGCCGTGAGCCTTGAACACCGGTTTCGAGATGCCGAGGAAGGGCGCGCCGCCGTACTCGCTCGCGTCGAAGGATTTCTTGAGCGCCGAAAGGTCGCTGTTGATCATCAGCGCGGCGAGCTTGTTCTTGGTATTGCTCATGAAAATGCCCTTGAGCTTCTTCATTATGAACTTCGAGAGCCCCTCGACCGTCTTGAGGACGACATTTCCGGTAAAGCCGTCGGTGACGAGCACATCGCAGGCTCCGAAAGGAATAGCCTTGCCCTCGACGTTTCCGACAAAGTTTATGACCGGGCAGTTCGCCATCAGCTTGTGAGCCTCAACGAGAGTCGGCGTGCCCTTGTGCTCCTCGGTACCGTTATTCAGGAGTCCGACGCGGGGCTTCTCGACGCCGAAAAGCTGCTCCATATAGACCGAGCCGAGTATTCCGAACTGCAGCAGATACTCGGGGCTGACCGTGACGTTCGAGCCGGAGTCGATCATCAGCACGGGATTTTCCATCGGAAGTATCGTTGCGATCGCCGCGCGCTTGACGCCCTTTACGCAGCGCACGAGCAGCGTGGCTCCGGTCATCAGCGCGCCGGTGTTGCCCGCCGAGATGAAAGCGTCTCCCTCTCCCGCGGCGAGAGCCTTGAGTCCTACGCCCATCGAGGAATTTTTCTTCGACATGACGACCGACTGCGCGGGGTCCTCCATAGTAACGACCTCGGGCGCGTCGATTATCTCCATGCGCTCGAGCGAGATCTTCTCCTTTTCGCAGAGTGCGAGTATCGTGTCCTTCTGTCCGGTGAGGGCGAGCTCGACGTCGGGATACTCGCTTACCGCCATAGCCGCGCCCTTAAGTATTTCGAGCGGAGCGTTATCTCCGCCCATAGCGTCAAGAATCAGCTTCATTGTTGTTTTTCCTCTCTTAATGAGCGTCAGGATATGAGCCTGCCGCCTGTCTTATTCGGTCGTTGTCATAGTTTTGATATATTCGAGCGCTCTTGCGGCGACAGCCTCGTTTCTGGCGCGCTTGCCGCCTCTGACGCGCTCGTCGAGCGGGCGCACGAGCCCGAAATTCGCGTTCATCGGCTGGAAGTCGGAGACGTCAGGATCGCTCACATAGCAGGCAAGCGACCCGATCACCGACGTCCGGTCGAATATCATCGGCTCCTCACCGAGCGCAAGCCTTGCCGCGTTGAGCCCGGCGACCAGTCCGCTCGAAGCGCTTTCGACGTAGCCCTCCACTCCAGTCATCTGTCCGGCAAAGAACAGCCCCGGACGGCTTCTCAGCATATATGTCGCGTCGAGCAGTCTCGGCGAGTTCATAAAGGTATTCCGGTGCATAACGCCGTAGCGCAGGGACTCGGCGTTCTCAAGTCCGGGTATCAGCCCGAAGACCCGCTTCTGCTCGGGGAATTTGAGATGGGTCTGGAAGCCGACGATATTGTACATCGACCTCTGGGCGTTCTCCTGCCGGAGCTGGACTATAGCGTAGGCCTCGCGTCCGGTCTGCGGGACGGTGATGCCGACCGGCTTCATCGGGCCGAACAGCAGAGTGTCGCGCCCGCGTCTCGCCATGACCTCCACCGGCATACAGCCCTCAAAGACCTTCTGCTCGCGGTCGAAGTCCTTGAGCTCGGCGGTCTCGGCGGTTATCAGCGCTTCATAGAAGCGGTCGTACTCCTCCTTGGTGAACGGGCAGTTGATATAGGAAGCCTCGCCCTTGCCGTAGCGCGACGCGAAGAACGCCTTTGTCATGTCTATCGACTCAAAGCTCACTATCGGAGCCGCAGCGTCGAAGAAATGCAGATAATCCTCTCCGATGAGCCCTCCGATCGTCTCCGAGAAGCTCTCGGAGGTCAGCGGGCCGGTGGCGACGACGGTGATCCCGTCTGGGATCTCTGTTACCTCGCCCTCGATAACCTCGACGAGCGGGTGATTTCTCAGTTTTTCGGTTATATAGTCGGAAAAGAGCGTCCGGTCGACCGCGAGCGCGCTTCCCGCCGGAACCTCGCAGGCGTAAGCCGCTTCGATTATCAGCGAGCCGAGGAGCTTCATCTCCTCCTTGAGCACTCCGACCGCGTTCGAGAGCATATTCGACCTCAGCGAGTTCGAGCAGACCAGCTCGGCAAAGCCTTCCGAATGGTGCGCCGGAGAGAATTTCCGCGGTTTCATCTCGAAAAGCCTGACTTTAACTCCGCGGCTGACCGCCTGCCATGCCGCTTCGCAGCCTGCGAGCCCCGCGCCTATGACGTTGATTATCGGCTCACTCATTGGGTTCGCTCTCCGTGTCGCGCTTGTAGCCGCAGCCCTCGGTCTTGCAGATAAGCTGCTCCTTGCCCTTCTTCTTGTAGAGCATCGCGCCGCAGCTCGGGCATTTCTCGCTCGTAGGCACGTCCCACGACGAGAACTCGCACTCGGGATATCGCGAGCAGCTGTAGAAAACGCTCTTGCTCTTGCCCTTTTTGACGACTATCGGCGCGCCGCAGAGCGGGCAGCTCACGCCGATCTCCTTGGCGATCTGCTTGGTGTTCTTGCACTCGGGATAGCGCGAGCAGGCGTAGAAGTTTCCGTAGCGTCCGGTGCGCATGACCATCGGACTGCCGCACTTTTCGCAGACCATGTCGGTCTCGACGACCTTTTCCTCGACCGCTCCGCCGTCCTGAGTAAGGGGCTTGGTGTTCTTGCAGGTCGGATAGTTCGGGCAGGCGGCGAACTTGCCGTAGCGACCGTTCTTGACGACCATCCGCGCGCCGCACTTTTCGCAGATCATGTCGGTCTCCTCGACCGGAGGAGCGTAGGCTCCCTTTTCGACCGTCTGCTCGGCGTGCTCGAGCGCGGCGGAGAACTCGTCGTAGAAGCCGCGCAGAACGCCGCTCATCGTATTCACGCCGTTCGCGATCTCGTCGAGCTCGGTCTCCATTTCGGCGGTGAACTGATAGTCGACGATCTTGGGGAAGTTCTCGACCATCAGCCGCGTCGTGATCTCGCCGAGCTCTGTAGGCTTGAGCGACTTGCCGTCGCGGACGACGTAGCCGCGGGTGATGATAGTCGTGATGATAGTCGCAAAGGTCGAGGGTCTGCCGATGCCGCGCTCCTCGAGGAACTTGACGAGCGACGCCTCGTTGTAGCGCGGAGGCGGCTCGGTGAAGTGACGGCTCGGAGAGGTTGTGTCGTGCTTCAGGACATCGCCCTGCTCGATTTTCGGGAGCTTGACGCTCTTTTCGGGCGTGTCGGTGTCGGCGACGTTGGGCGCGACGTAATCCTCCGACTCCTCGTAGAGGGTCATATAGCCCTGGAACTTGACCGTGTAGCCGCTGGAGCGGAAGATATAGCCGCCCGCCTCGATATCGGCGGTGACGGTGTCGAGCTCTGCCGACGCCATCTGGCTCGCCATGAAGCGATCCCAGATCAGCTTGTAGAGCCGGTACTGATCCTGAGTCAGCGATTTCTTGATCTTCTCAGGCTCAAAGGCGAGGTTCGACGGGCGGATAGCCTCGTGCGCGTCCTGCGCGCCCGCCTTGGTCTTGTAGATACGGCGCTCCTTAGGGTAGAACTCCTCGCCGTAGCGACCGACGATGAACTCTCTTGCCGCGTCGGCAGCCTCGTCGGCGATGCGCAGCGAGTCGGTACGCATATAGGTGATGAGACCCTGCACTCCGCCCGAAGCCGTTCCGAGGTTGATTCCCTCGTATAGCTCCTGCGCGACGCGCATGATCTTCTGCGACTGGAAGCCGAGCTTGCGCGAAGCTTCCTGCTGCATCGTGGAGGTCGTGAAGGGCGGCGCGGGATTCTTCATCCTGATCGCCTTTTTGACCGAGCGGACGCTGAACTCCTTACCGTCGACGGCTTTTACGACTTTCATAGCCTCGTCCTCGGAGTGAAGCTCGAGCTTGCCCGAAGCGTCTCCCCAGAACTTAGCTTTGACCTTGCCGCGGTTCTTACCCTCGAGCATAACGTCGATAGTCCAGTATTCCTCGGGCTTGAACGCGCGGATCTCCTCCTCGCGCTCGACGATTATCCTCGTCGCGACCGACTGAACGCGGCCTGCGGAGAGCCCGCTCTTGATGGTTTTCCAGAGGAACGGGCTGAGCTTGTAGCCGACGATGCGGTCGAGCAGACGTCTCGCCTGCTGGGAATTGACGAGCCCCATGTCGATATCGCGCGGAGCCTTGATGCCCGCCTTGACCGCCTTTTTGGTGATCTCGTTGAAGGTCACGCGGCGGATCTTTTCGGCGGGAATATCCAGCGCGGTCGAAAGATGCCACGCGATAGCCTCTCCCTCGCGGTCGGGGTCGGTTGCGAGATAGACCTTGTCGGCGTTCTTCGCTTCCTTTTTGAGCTCCTTGATGAGCGGTCCCTTTCCCCTGATGTTGATATACTTCGCCTTGAAATCGTCGTCTATGTCGATACCGAGGGTGCTCTTGGGCAGGTCGCGGATGTGTCCGGTGGACGCGACGACCTTATAGCCCGAGCCGAGATAGCCCTTGACGGTGCCGGCCTTTGTAGGCGACTCCATGATTACGAGGTTTGCCATTCGTCAATAAAACTCCTTAAATCAAACTATTTTTCTGTAAAGCCCGCCGGGCAGCGATTCCACGGCGGCGTATAATTCAAGCACTGTCAGCGCGGCGAGCACCTCCGACGCAGGAAGTCCGGTCGAGCTGAGCTTATCCGACGTCACCGCGCCCTCGTCGGGCAGAGCGTCGAAAACCTTTTTCTCGGTCTCGCCGAGCTTTGAGTAGATGCACTCGCGCGAATTGACGCTTTTCACCGGAGCGTCCTTGTCGGTATCCGACCCGGAGCGACGCGGCTCAGCCGCTTTTGCCGGCTCCGGGCGACGCTTTTTCGGAGCTTTTTCGGACTCCTTTTGCCGGGACTTGACTTCAGCCTCCGGCTCGGGCTTCTGCTCGGGCTCGGACAGAGAGGATTCCTTTGGCGGCTCGTCGGGCTTTGGAACGCTCCGATCCCGGCGATTCTGCGCCGGAGACGAGCTCTGCGCCATGCGGCTCCTGCTCCGCATTTCGTAGCGGATGTATTTTTCGCTCCGTATGACGCTGTCGAGCTGTTCGAGCTGATATTCGTCGGCGAAGTCCTCGATGATATCCTCGGCGCGGGTGCAGAGCTTTGCTCCGTCGCGGATGAGATTGTTTGCGCCGCGGCTCGAGGGCTGGTCGATGTTCCCGGGTACGGCGTAGACGGCTCTGCCCTGATCTGCGGCGAGACGGGCGGTTATCAGCGCGCCCGATTTCAGGTCGGCCTCAACCACGAGCACCGCGTCGGCAAGTCCGCTGATGATACGGTTCCGCATCGGGAAATTCCTCCCGTTCGGAGCGGTTCCGGGAACGTATTCGCTGAGGAGCATACCCTTCTGCGCGATCTCGTCGATCAGAGGAGCGTTCTCCCTCGGATAGGGTACGTTCACTCCCGAGCCGAGCACCGCCGCCGTATCCGAATCGAAAAACAGCGCGGTGCGGTGAGCGACCGCATCAACTCCATAAGCGGCGCCGCTGATGATCACCGCTCCGTAGCCGCAGAGGCTCCGGACGATGTCAAACACCGCGTGCTTTCCGTAGTCGGTCATGCCCCGCGTTCCGACGACGGCGACGCAGAGCCGCTTTTCGAGGTTTTCGATCTTTCCGCGGGCGTAGAGTACGATCGGTCGGTTATACAGTCCGCGCAGTCTCGACGGATAATCCTCCGAGCCGCAGGTCAGTATCCGGATATCGTTCATAAAGCAGAATTCGAGCACGCGGTTGGCTCCGTCGAGGTTCTTATTCCCGAGCCGTCCGAGAAAAGCCGGATCGAGCCCCTCAAATTCCGGCCGCTTTGAGTCCTTCGACTCAAAGATCGCCTTAGGGTCGCCGCCAAAGCGTTCGAGCAGCCTTACGCCGTCGACGCTTCCGGCTCCGCAGCGTATGGAGTACCAGATCCAGTAAAGCACATCCTTCATAGTTACGATCATGCCTTTCGAAGTAGATTACAGCCTGCCGCGCAGACAGATTCACGCCGGTCAGATCCGATTTTTGGCACAAAAGGCGGGTCATCGGACAGTCTATCTAATAGTATACCTCTTTACGCAGGAAATTTCAAGTGTTTTATACCCGAAAAAATAAAATTTTCTTTTAATAATGAAGACTGTTGCCGCAAAGTCCCTTTCGCTGTTTAATTTTACTCACTTTCGCGGCGTATATGCGTCAGATTGAGATTCGGAATGACGACTCAAAGCGCCGCCTGAGACAAAAAGCCGCCCGGAGGTCTCTCCGGGACAGCGTTATTTCTTTCTCAGCGACGTCACGAGCCGCTCGTTTGGAGTCACATAGGCGGTGTAGTTCGTCGAGTAGGTGACAAAGCCCGGCTTTGAGCCGCCCGGCTTGCGGACGTTCTTCACGAGCGTGTAGTCGACGGCGACGTTCTCGCCCTCCGACGCCTTGGAGTAGTACGCGGCTATAGTAGCCGCCTCTGTGAAGTCACGGTCGGTCGGCTCGTCGCCGCCGGAGAGTATGACGTGGGATCCGGGCTGATTCTTGACGTGGAACCAGTAGTCGGACTTTGCGGCTATCTTCGTCGTGAGCTGATCGTTCTGATGGTTGTTCTTTCCGACGAGAACCCGCCTGCCGTCGGTCGTCTCGAACTCCATGAACTTTGGAGCGGAGAGCTTTTTCTGCGAGTAGTTCTTCATCCTCGACGCGTAGCCCGAGCGGTAGAGCTCGTCGCGTATTTCTAAAATATCGCTTTCGCTCTCGGCGCGGGTCAGCGAGTCGAAAACCGTGTAGATATACTCAAGCTCCCCCTCGGCGAGCTTTATCTGCTTTGCGAGCTCGACCTCGGCTGTCTTGGATTTGTTGTACTTCTTGTAGTATCTCTGCGCGTTCGCCTGAGGGGTCAGCCGCTTGTCGAGCCTGACCGTCACCGGCGCGCAGTCGTCGCTGTAGTAATTTTCAAGCTCCGCCGACTCAATTCCCCGCTCGAGCCGCCAGATATTCGCGGTGATCAGATCTCCCCAGAGCTTGTACCTGTCCTTGTCGGCGCAGGCGGCGAGATCCTGCCGCTGGAGCGCGATTTTCTTCTGGAGTCTCTGCTCGGCGTTGGTGAGCAGGCGGAAGATGTCCGAGGTGCGCTGACGGATACGCTCGGCGCGGTCGCGTCTGCCGAAATACTCGTCGAGGAGCTCGCCGAAGCTGTTCAGCCGTCTGACCTCGTAGTCCGAGCCGTACTCTATCGGCTCGACAAAGCAGTATTCCACCGGCTTGCCGTTCGGCTCGGAGACCAGCCACGGCTCGAAGTCCGAGCTGTTTATCCTGTCCCTGACCTCGGCAAAGCCGCGCCAGAGCCTTTCCTTCCCGCACACAGAGAGCAGAGCGTCGGTCGTTCCGCAGGCGCGGCAGACCATCTCGCGCGCCGTCAGAGCCGCGAGCCCGTAGAAATTCGCCGCGATGAACTTGTCCGCCGGCATATCGGGCGACGAGTCGAACGCTCTGCCGAACTCCTCCTCGGTCGCGGTCAGCGGGCAGAGCTTCTTCTGCGTCGGCGGGAGCTCGTAGGGAAAGCCGGGGAGTATCTGTCTTACCGAGCTTGCCGCAAGGTCGATGAGCTTTAGCGCGCTTACGACATTTTTCTCGGCGTTCAGCAGGATTATGTTGCTGTATTTTCCCATAGTCTCGGCGACGATGTATTTCGTAGTCCGAAAGCCCATCTCGTCAAAGCAGTCGAAGCCGAATTCGACCGCGCGCTCAAAGCCGAGCTGAGTGACCGAGACCACTCTCGCTCCGGTCAGATGCTTGCGGAGGAGCATACAGAACATCGGCGCGGTGATCGGGTTCTCCTTGACCGCCGACGTGAGATTGAAATGCGGATTGTTCGAGCCCGACGAGAGCACGAGCCTTAAATTCTGTCTGCCCGCGTGGAGCAGCAGAACTATCTCGTCCTTTTCGGGCTGATTGACCTTTTCGACGCGGGCGTCGATTATCGAGCCCTGAAGCTCGTGTACCAAAGCCGAAACCATTCCGGCGTCAAATGCCATGCTGTGACCATACCTTTCGCTGAAAAATCAGAATATTGTCGGGACGCGGTTCCCGACGACGCAGAAATTGCGCGCGAACTCTCTGCCGCCGAGCTTTTCGATCAGCTTTAACGACGGCGTATTCTCCGACTCGCACTCGTAGAGCACTCCGACGCCGTGTCCGAGCAGCGCCGACGCTAAAGCCGCGCAGTTCGAAGCCGCAAAGCCTCTGCCGCGCCAGTCCTCGTGCGTCTCAACGCCGATTTCGACCTCCGGCTCGTCGGGATCCGAGAGATCGCAGGGGTAGTTAGTGCAGGCGGCGGAGACGATCCTGTCTCCGACTATCGTGCCGTAGCAGATATGCCCGAACTGATCCATCGCGTCGAAATCGTAGCCGGTGAGGTTCTCGAGCCCGCTCTCCCCGGTGATGAGCCTCGTCTCCGGGAGTATCAGTCCGCGGTCGACCGCACCGAGCCGGTAGTTTATAAAATGGTCGCCGCAGCCCGGGCAGAGCTCAAAGAGCCGCTCGGTCAGATAGGGTCTGATGCGCTCGCGCGTCCAGTTCACCGCTTCCTTTGAGAATATGCGCTCCGGATCGCTGCCGAAGCGCTCGGAGAACTCCTTTGCGACTCTGCGCAGCGACGGAAAGACGGTGATCTCAGGCTCGCCGCCCTCCTCGAGCGTGAGCCTGAACGGTATAGCGATGTCGAAATCCCCGTTATCAACCGAGCTTTCGGCGTTTTCGTCCTCGTAGATCATGATGTTTTTCTCCTGAATTTTAATAATCCGCGGCTTCGCTCTCCGGGATCAGAAAATAGTATTCCGGCTCGTTTATTCCGGCATAATTCTCCAGACCGAAGCTGCCCGAGACATTCTCGAGACGCTCGATGCAGCCGCTGAGCCGCTCGAGACTGCCGAAGCGCAGCTCCCTGCCGACTCTGAACATCGGATCGCTGTCCCTGTAGATGCAGCTGACGTCGAGCACTCCTGCCCTCGATTTCGAGCTGTCCCAGACGCTCTCCTCGAGCGAGAACTCACCGCTGCCCGGATCGCCGGAGACCGCGAAGCTGAGCCGCATCGCCGGAGGCTGCTTTTTGTTGAGATCATAGACCCCGCGCACAAACTCCCGTCCGGCGTCGTCGAGAGAACCGAGCAGAGACTCGTCTCCGGTCTCAAGGTATTCGTTGAGGTTTTCCGGCTCGCAGTTCATGCGTATCACCGCGACGTCCCGGTCGTTCTGCTTTACGAATTTCAGAAAATCCAGCGCAGCGGCAAGGCTCTCGCCGTCGCGTCTCAGAAAGATCCGGTAGCCGCTCCCGCCTAAGACAGACTTCTTTGCGTCGTAGTATTCGAGATAAGCGCCGTCCGAGGTGTCGACCCTCTCAGAGCCGAGCCTGACTCCGAGCCTGAACAGCGCCGACGCTCCGAAGCCGCTGAACGCGAATATCACCGCAGCCGAAATTACCGCCGTCGCCGCCGTGAAGCAGACCGCTCTCAAAAGCGCTCCCCTGATCTCAGCGGATAATCTTAGTGTCTCCATGTCCCGCCTCCTGCCGGTTTATCTAAAATTTTCCGTTTTTACGGAGAGGTTCACTCTCCGACGATATCGTAAAAATGCTCGATGTTGATGTCCTCGGGGATATCGAGCCCGTGAGCTCCGCGTCCGGCTTCGTTGGTGTGTACGCCGTGGTCGGTCGCGTAGCCGATCAGAGTCCTGTGTCCCTTTGAGACGGCGATATCCCGCGCGGTATCGTAAATGCGCTCGTAAGCCTTTGTGTGGTGATTCAGCCACTCCATCGCGTCCTCCGACTCGGGATAGGTCGCGTGCATGACCGAGTCGTACATTCCGTTGTAGATGACGACGAGGTCGTATTTATCGGACTTTATCAGCTCGAGCCCCTTTTCGACCGCAAGCTCGTCGGCGTCGGCTCCGGCGGGCATTATGAAGTAGTCCATGTCCCGCCCGAGGAAGATTTTCGAGACCGAGCAGCCCTCGGTCGCCGAGATCGCGCATTTCTTCCCGGCGCGGAGCATCGCGTCGAAGATCGTGTCGCAGGTCAGCACCGGCTTCTCGTAGCGCCTGATGCCGTGAACCTCGGGATAGGCTCCGGTGTACATCGTCGCAAAGCAGACCGGCGTCACCGAGGGCATGACCGTCGCCATCGGGAGCCTGACCCGGCTTTTCGAGATGATGCGCTCAAAGATCTCGGGATATTTTTCGACGAGCCACTGAGCCTGCGCGTCGGGATTGTACATGACTATCCGGTCGCAGAGCCTGTCCCCGCAGAGCGCTTTAAGCGCGCCGCCCGAGACCTCAGCCGATCTCGGCGGCTCGACTCCCATGCAGGAGCAGATATCCGCGCAGAGCGAGGCGAGCGAGATTTTGTTGAATCCCATATCGATTCACCGATTAAAATTCCGCGTCATCGCGGTATTCGATGTAGGGTCTCTCGCCGTCGAACTGTATCGGCAGGATGATGTAGGTCGAATTAAAGTATTTCTCTCCGCTTCCGCCCCAGCGGTCGCCGACGTATATGTACCGCCCGCCGCGTTCGAGCACGAACGCGGGCTGAGAGTCAAAGGTCGTCTTATCTCCGAAATCCTCGAGCAGCGACCACTCGCCGTCTATCGAGTCGGCGCACGCCCATTTGCCCTGATTCGGCGCCCAGCCGGTGCAGTAGGACGAGAGCATATAGTATCTGCCGTCCTTTTTGAACAGCGCGGGAGCTTCCCGGTACTCGCCCTGCCAGAG
>CACXED010000011.1 GCA_902766575.1 uncultured Ruminococcus sp.
AATCGCCGCAGACATAGCTTCCGCTTCCGGCGAGCATCGACGCGGGATTTCCGCCGAGACACTCCGCGCGGCTCCTGACGCTGAAGGAATACTCTCCGGCGCTGTCGAGCGCATAGTCCAAGCGATAGCCGTCCTCTCCGGCGGTCATCGCAAGCCCCGACGCTATCACCGAGCCGTCGCGGCTGACGGTCAGCTCGGCGTCGCCGTCGCGATAGAGCGCAGCGTCGGAGATGCCGCCGTCAGGTCCGGTGAAGAAGGAGCGGACAGTCACAATCTGCTCCTTTGCGAGACTGTCGCCCTCCGATATCCCCTCGAGCCGGGTCTCCATGCCGTAGTTCTCGACGGTGAATCGGCGGGTCAGGGTCTTTTCCCCGCCGCGCAGAACGTCAGATACGAGCTTTACCGATATCTCGTAGCTTCCCGGGTCGGGGAAGCTCACGTCGGCGTGAAAGCCGCTCTCCGACGCTTCCGGCTCTATCCTGCGCGGACTTTCCTCCGAGCCGTCCGAGACGGTTATCAGCGCTTCGCACGAGCTGTAGAAATCCGAAGCCGGGACCGGCTCTCCGGTTCCCGGATCGGCGAGAAAGAGGTCGATTCCGAGCGTTTTGTTCCGTATCATCGGAGAGCCGCTGTCAAACGACAGTCCGACCGGAAGATCCCGGGTGTTCACGGTATAGATCCCGACCGTCGAGCCGCTACTGCCCTTTACGGTGACTCTGAGCGTTCCCGCGTCGGGCGAAAAGAGCTTCAGCAATGTGTAGTTTCCATACTCATCCCTGACGAAATACGCCTCGCCGCTGTGAGCATCGGAGGAATAGACTCTGCCGCCGACCTCGACCGACTCGACGTCTCCGGTGATCACGAGGTTCGTCTCGGACGTGACCTCCGGTATCTTCAGCTCGAACGTACAGCTCCCGCCCGAGAGAGTTTTTTCGCTGTATCCGGCTTCGGCGTTCATGAAGTCGGCGAAAATATCCACAAAGCCCGAGACGAGCTGATCGAAATCAGCCTCGGTAATCTCCCGTCTGAGCCCTCCGGTATCGGAGGCGAGGTCTGAGAGGAGCTGTCTTGCCGGGCTCATGGAGGTGTTTCTGCCGTCGCTGTTCAGCTCGAGCGTATAGATTCTCCAGCCCTTTGAAGCCGCGAGCTCTGCCGCGTCCGAGACGAGCTCGCTGTTCGTGCGCTTCCACTCGACGCCGTCGGTAGTGTCAAAGCCCGAGAGCCGTCCGTCGGAAACGAGAATTATCGCCGCGTCCTCCGATCCGGCAGAGCAGAGCCGGTCGAGCGCGGTCATCAGTCCTCCGCCGATATAGGCGTTGGTGTGAGTGTATCTTCCCTCTGAGACGCGGTCGTGGACAGACTGTCTGACGTCGGCTCTCAGGTCTGCACCGTCAAGCTCCGAAAGCCCGAAGGACAGGCAGACACGGGTGCGCGCGTAGCTCCCCATGACGTCGTTCATCCCGGACAGCTCGTCCGATTCGAACATATACGCCGACGTCCAGGTGTTTCCGAACGCGGCGACGGCTATCCGCGCGTCATTTGACGGGATCAGATCGGAAAAGAGCTTTGCCGCCGACTCGCAGAGCTCCGCGGCGCCGGTTTTGGACATCGAGTCGGTGCAGTCCAAAAGCAGAACGAAATCGGCAGTCCCGCCATCGGTCTCTGCGCAGACCGGAAGCGCTCCGAGCGCCGCCGCGAGGATCAGCGTCACTGATATAATTAAAATACGCCTGTATTTTTTAAGCATCTGAAAAGGCTCACTTTCTGGTGTGTTGAACGGTTGAAACGGATGAAACGGATGAAAGGCAATATTATCTTTATTATATCATATCACAGTCCCGGATGCAATAAGAAATTGAATATTTAAGGTAAACATTTGTCAGATCCCCGCGAAAACGCAAAAAAGCCGCGCTCCCGGCGCGGCTTTTCTAATATTTTCTAACAGTAATTACATTCCCTCAAGGAACCGGTCGACCACAAGCTGTCTGAACTCGGGCGAGAGCGACGCGAAATAGGCGGTGAAGCCGGTCACTCTGACGACCAGATCCGGATGGAGCGACGGGTCTCGGTTCGCTTCGAGCAGAGTGTCCCGGTCGAGGACGTTGATGTTGATGAGCGTTCCTCCGCGCTCAAAGTGACCGCGTATCAGCGCGCAGACCGCGTCGATACCGCCCTCGTCTGCGCCGAGCTTCGGGTCAAATTCGAGCTGAAGCGGCGCGGTGTTGCCAAAGCCCGGCTGAACCGACGCGATGCCGTTCGACTGAGCCGTGACCGCTCCGTCGCGGCGGAAGCCGGGGTTCGGATTTGCGCCGTGGGAGATCGGCTCTCCGGCGCGTCGGCCGTTCGGAGTTGCTCCGACCGCTCTGCCGTATTCGATGCTCCGCGCCCACGAGAACCAGCCCGGCACGAGCATACGCCCCTTCGGCATACTCTGCGCGCGGACGATGCGGACAAAGCTGTCGGTCAGCGTCCTTGCCCAGCGGTCAGCCTCATTCCCTCCTGCGCAGTAGCGCGGAGCCGAGCGCATTATCGCTCTGACGCGCTCGTCGGCAAAGTCGTCGTCGAGGGCTCTGAACAGCTGCTCCCATGTGACGATATGCTCTTTCTCTATCCGCGTCTCGATCGCCGCCAGCGAGTCGGCGACTACCGCGAGCCCCGCTCCGTCGCAGCCGACCGTGTACAGCTCGGCGCAGCGCGAAGCGTCCTCGCCCTTTTCAATCGAGCCTTTGAACATAAGATTCATGACGAGCTCGGGCGTGACCTCGGCGATGTGGTCGAGATGGAGATTCACTCCGGCGGCTGTCACCTCGACCGCCCTTGTCAGATGCTTTTCGTAGAGCGCGAACAGCTTTTCAAGGCTCGGCTCGGAGTCGCTCCGAAGCTCGCCGAGAGCCTGCTCGAGCACCTTGGCGATGTTGATTTTGACCGTGTCGTTCATCGGGAACTCGCGTCCGGGAACGCACATCCAGTTGCAGCCGACCGCGATGCGCTGACGGGCGGTCTTTTTGTCCACGCCGTTTTTCATATAGCCCTCGCAGAGCGTTCTGTCGCAGCAGAAGCGCGGGAAGCCGTTCTTGCGTCTGAAAAGTATCTCCACCGCGTGCCTTAAAAAGTCGGGATCGCAGTTTTCGTGGACTCTGACCGTCAGATTGCAGGAGACGTCGAGCATATCCGCCGCGTCGAGTATCAGCCACGACAGATGGTTCGTCAGGTCGCGGTCGTTTTCGTCGACTCCCGAGAGCTGATAATAGTGCGGGTCGATGAGCAGCAGGTTTGCGATGAGGAATTTCGCGGTCTCGTCGTCGAGAATCCCGGCTTTCACGTCGGCTTCATAGTAGGGCAGCAGCAGCGTGTCGAGCTGAAATCCCGCGCCGTCACGGGTGTAGATTCTCGCAAAGCAGTTGAAGAACGCCGTCCACTGGCAGACCTCGCGGAAGGTCTTAGGCGCTCCGGTGCGGATATTTATGCAGGTCTCGCGCATTTTTTCAAGGCTGTCGATAATCTCGGGACGGGTCTCGGAGGAGAGCAGCTCGGTTATCTTCTCAATGTGCCGGTCGATGAAGCGTATCATCGCCTCGACGCATTTTTTCTCCGCGTCGTAGAACTCGTCCTTTCCGGGGTTCAGAGCGCGGTATTTCTCGATCTTCTCGAGGAATCCTCCGAAGCCAAGCTCAAAGCCGATCGAGTAGTCGCAGGCAAAATGCGCGTCTCCGTCGATTCCGGTCGAGATATTGTACAGCTTCTGGAGCGGCTTGAGCTCATCGTAGGGAAAGCGCTTCTCGTCCCAGCGCTTAGACCATTGAGCCGTGACCTCTCCGCCCGCGACAAAGTCCCGGAGCTTCTGATTCTTCTTCATCCAGTCGGGCATATAGTGAATATCCCCGCGGTAGTTGACGAGCATATCTCTCCAGCGTCCGCAGAGCATCTCCATCGGGTCGACATAGGCCGGATGCGCGTCGAGCAGACGGCAGTAATTCTCCGCCATGTCCGCGCAGCCGTAGAAGCTGCCGTTCTCGCTGGTGTAGAGCGGCATTACCTCGTAGCCCTCGGGCAGCGGGACAGTGCCGAAGTCGTCGAGGTCGGTATAGCCGTTCTGTGTGCGCTTTTCGAGCGTGTGGCGCAGCTTGGTCTCGCGCATTGATTTTATCCGGTCAGCGTATGAAAGCATATTCTGATAGCTCCTCCATCATTTGTTTTGAGGGCGTCGAAAAACGCTCCTGCGGCTTTCCGAGCGCTTTCGCCTTTTCAAGCCCGAGCGGATGATAGGGCAGCAGCTCGTAGCGTCTCACTACCGGAAAATCCGACAGGAACGCCGATATTTCGCCGATAGAGCTGTCGTTCACTCCGGGGATTACCGGAGTACGTGCGATCATCGGTATGCCGAGCTTCGCCGCTTTAGCGATGTTAGCCTTAATGCCCGAGACCGGAACTCCGGTGTATTTTATGTGCCGCCCGTCGTCCGGGAGCTTCAGGTCGAACATTATGAGATCAAAGGCTTTCAGCGTCTCCTCGTCATAGATGAACAGCGAGGTCTCGACCGCTGTGTGTATGCCCTCGCTCCTCGCTGCGAGAGCCAGCTCTCGGGTGAATTTCGGCTGAGACAATGGCTCTCCGCCCGAAATAGTCAGCCCGCCCGACTTACCGTAGTAGACCCTGTCGGCGATTATCTGCTCCATGACCTCGGGGATCGTCATATCCCGTCCGCAGACGACTCTCGCGCCGGAGTAGCAGCCCTCGGAGCAGCGTTTGCAGCCGATGCACTTGTCGGGATAGAAAAGCGTCTGCGGCTTATTCGAGATACATTCGGGATTGTGACACCACCTGCAGGAGAGCGGACAGCCCTTGAGAAAGACTACCGTCCTAATCCCCGGTCCGTCGTGAGCCGACGCGCGCTCGATATCGGCGACCAGCCCGATGAGCCCGCTCACGGCTGCACCTCATGCCGCTCGGCGTTTGATCTGACCGCAGCGTCGAGCATACGCATCACGTCGAGGTTGAACATGGCGGTCAGCGGCTCGAACAGCGGCTCGCCGTTAAGAATATGCGCGGCGATATGCCATGGCATATTCCGCATTGAATCCGGAAGCTCCGGTTCGGGCAGCTCGATAGGCTCGCCCGAGAGGCTGTAAGCCTCGGCGCGCTGACCCGAGTCGGCTCCGCCCGAGCAGACTATCGCTCCGTCGGTGCAGAGCAGCTGAGGCCCTGCCGGAACAATTACGCGCGGTATAGTCCAGCTCCCCTCGGCAGTCGCCATTTTCCCATCGTAGCGAAAGAGCGCGGCGGTATTGTCCTCGCAGTCGGCATAGGGCGTAGCCAAATTCGCTCCCATCGCCGTCACTCCGAGCGGCACTCCGAAAATCCAGCGGGCAAACCAGCAGCCGTAGCAGAGAATGTCGAGAAAAGCTCCTCCTCCGCAGTCGGAATTGTACCACCAGATACGGCTGCGCTCGCCGTCGGTCATATCGTCGGCGGATTCGGTAACGCCGCGATGCTTCGCGCCCTTGCCGAGCGGCCCGGTGTGACCGTTCAGATAGCGCAGTCTCACAGGCTCGCCGCAGATATGCTCGTCAGCCGCCCGCTTGAAGCGGTGCAGATAGGGTCTCCACGCCACAGGCCAGTTGACCGCGACCTCTACTCCGTATTTCTCCGGAAGCGAGGCTATCAGCTCGGCTCCGGAAAGGTCTGCCGCCATCGGCTTCTCGACGACGACGTTAACGCCGCGCTTTGCGCACTCGAGCGCGATTTCGGGCTTTTTGAAGTTCTCGCAGAGTATATAGGCAAAGTCGGGCTTTGTCCCGTCGAGGAGCGTTTTATAGTCGTGATAGATTTTGGCGTTCGTCAGCTCTGCGACGTTTTTGAGATTCCACGCGCGGGTGTAGCGCTTCTCGGTCTCCTCGGGGAGCTTCGGCTCGGTGTCGGCGATGCCGACAAGCTCGGTGTCGGGCTGCGAGAGTATGTACTGCGCGATCTCGTTGACGTGCATATGCGCAAAGCCGATAATAACCGCTCTGATCATGCCTTTCCCCCGTTTCCGGAGCAAAGCTCGTCGGCTCTGACCTCGCGCCCGAGCTCTGCCGATTTATAGAAGCACTCGATGACCTTTGCGACCTCTAAGTTCTGGCTCTCCTTTATGAGATATTCTTCCTCTCCTGCGAGGGTGTTGAAGATGTTCCGGTACATATATCTGTGCTGCTCAAAGGGAACGCCCTTGTATTTGCCGTTGTCGAACCACTTCAGCTCGCAGTCGGACTGATAGCGCCCGATGTTCCGGTAGAGCATACCGCGCTCGACCGAGAGCCCGCCTCTGTCGCCGCATATGTTCAGCTTAAGATTCGTCGTCGGCAGATTTATCGCCCACGAGAACTTGAAATTCACGGTCATGCCGTTGTCGAGCCGCATGAAGCCGTTTGAGAAGTCCTCGACGTCGAACTCGCGCCAGTCGTAGGGACGCGGGTCAAAGGTTCCGCTGTAGGCTCCGCTCTCGGCGATGGATAGATGGATATCCTGCCCCTGACTTGCGATCTTTGTCACCGCCGAGCCGGACACCGACACGACCTTGGGGTCTCCGGCTATCCAGAGCAGCGAGTCGATCAGATGCACTCCGAGGTCGCAGAACGGGCCTCCGTAGTTGTGCTTTTTCATGTGGAACATTCCCCACGTCGGGATGCCGATGCGCCGGATAAACTCCACGTCGGAGAAGTAGATGTCGCCGAGCTCGCCGGTCTCGGCGATCTCCTTTGCCTTCATCATGTAGCTGCGCCATCTCATGCACTGGCAGGGGAAAAGCATACGCCCGCAGGCTTTGGCGGCGTCCCACATCTCCTTAGCGTCGGCGAGAGTCACGGCGGCGGGCTTTTCGCAGGCGACGTTCGCGCCCGATTTCAGCGCGGCTATCGTCCATTCCTTGTGATAGACGTTAGGCGTGCAGACCGCGACGAAATCCGGGCGGAGCTCGTCGAGCATTTTCTGCGGATCGGTGTACCAGTGCGGGACGTTATGCCGCTTTGCCGTGGAGATTGCGGCCTCCTCCCGGATATCGGCGACTCCGACGACCTCGCAGAGCCCCTCCGCGGCGAGTATCTCGAGCGCGGGAAAATGCGCGCTGTTAGCTATCATGCCGCAGCCTATGACCGCGACGCGCTGTTTTTTCATGATATTGATTTCCTTTCGAAAGATAGTTTTAGTTCTCCGACGGCTCGACGGCGGTCATTTCTCCGGCGGCTCTGCGTCCGGCGTCGAGAGCTGCCATGACCGACAGGTTGAACTCGGGCTCGAGCATCGGGTGAAGCGGCTTGTTCTTTGTGAGATGGTCGATTATATTCCGTCCGAACTCAAAGCCGGGAATACCAGAAGGACACTCGATGACCTCGGTCGGCTGAACCGGAGCATGACTGCGCCCGAGATAGACCTTGACGAGATTCGAGTGCCGGTCGCAGACTATCGTCCCCTCGCTGCCGTGAACGACCGGGCCGGAGGGAACCTCGCCGCAGTTGAAGGTCGACCACGAGCCTTCAAGCAGTCCTATCCCCTCTCCGAAGTCGAGAAGCATCGCCGAGAAGTCCTCGACGTCCAGTCCCGGCAGGCAGAAATTCTTCGCAATCCCCGATACCGCCTTGGCGCGCCGTCCGAAGAACCACGTCGAAAGCGCGGCTCCGTAGCAGGCGTAGTCGAGTATCGAGCCTCCTCCGCGCTCGCTGTTATACCACCATGTTTCGGCGAGCCTTTCGAGCGGAGGGTTCTGCCCGTCCTTTGAGTAGGAGTAAGGCCCCCATGTCGCCGGACTGCGGTAGGTCACGCGCAGGATTCTGCCGATCCTCCCGGCGTCGCATAGCTCTTTTGCCTTATTAAAGGACGGAAACCACGCCACAGGCCAGTTTACCGCGAGCTTAACGCCGTTTTTCAGTGCGCTTGCGGCTATCTTCTTCGCCGACGCGAGATCGGAGGACATCGGCTTTTCGAGAGCGGCGCTGATCCCGGCTTCCATGACCTCGCAGGCGATCTCAGCCGCCGCGGCATTGTCGCAGCAGATCACCGCAAGCTCGGGTTTTTGCGCGATTAGCTCCCTATAATCGTCAAAGCGTCTCAGCGTCTGCGAAGCCGCGCCGAGATTCGAGCGGATCTTAGCGTCTATATTCTGCCTGTCGTGCGCCGGAGTGTCTGCGTAGCCGATGCAGACCGCCTCGTCCGGAAAGCGCGAAAGGCTCTCGTTCAGCGCCGAGATATGCGGATGGGAGATGCCGATGAGTGCGTATCTTAACATTGTTTTTTCCTCGCAATCAGAATTTTGTTTCGAGCCTTATTGTCGCGCCCGATTCGATAGCTTCGGGGATTTTGCACATTATTTCGAGAATATGTCTTGCGTGATAAGCCGACAGCAGCGGCGTTTTGTCCTGCTCGACAGCCTCGATGAGGTCGCGCAGTATGCAGCACTGGCTTATGAGCTTCTTCTGCGGAGAGACCCACTCCTCGGGCGTCATCCAGCCGCGCATACCGCGCTCGGGACAGTCGGTGTAGAGCTCGGGACGGGGATTGGTCATATAGGGCTTGGTGAACGCGAGGGTTCCCTCGTCTCCGAATATCTCGAGCTGCGGCGCGCGCGACGCTTTCTGCGAAAATCCGCTGTCAACGAGCGCCATCCGGTCGCCCGGAAAGCGCAGGGTTATCAGGTACTGGTCGGGCATACGGTCGGCTTCGATTATCTTGCCGTTGAAGGCTCCCGAGCGCACCTCGCGTCTCGGAGTAGTCACGAGCGCCGTGCAGGCGACGCTCTCAGCCGCGCCAAAGAGCGAGGTGACTATCTGCAATCCGTGAACGCCCATATCGACGAGCGCTCCGGCTCCCGGCTCGTAGAACCACGACGGATCGGCGTCGCGGTACTGGAAATACTCCGGTCCGCCGTGAGACATATTGCACTTGGCGTAGTAGGCTCTGCCTATCGCGCCGTCTCTTATGAGCTGCTTTGCGAAATTGAGGTCGTAGCGCATCGGGTGTATCGGCGCGCAGGCGAATTTCAGCCCCTTTTCCTCGGCGAGCCTTATCTGCTCGGTAAGGAGCTCTACGGTCGGAGCGGCGGGCTTCTGCGAGATCAGATGCTTTCCGGCGTTCAGCACAGCCATGTTTATCTCATGGTGAGCCTGAATCGACGCGGCGTCGATCGCGACGTCGAAATCGCATTTTTCGATGAGCTCGTATACGTCGTGATAGGCGTTCGGAACCCCGAAGCGCCGGCAGGCGGACTCGGCGCGCTCAAAGACGATATCGACCGCCGCGACGAGCTCGGCGTTAGCCTCCTTTGTGACGTTGGGCAGATACTGCGAGTTTGCAAAGCATCCGCAGCCTATGACGGCGACTTTCCATTTTTTCATGATTTTTTCTCCCTGAAAACTGAATTTGGTATTTACTTTTTTGAATTTGCGTGATATAATGAAAATAATATAGTGTGGACTAAATTAACATCTGTAAAAACAAGGCGGCGATTTTAATGTATTTCGGCTTTGACCTGTCAAGGCTTCCGAAAATCACTAATATCTACTCGGTGCGGCGCAGGACGGTCTGGCAGATCGTCGATCCCGACACGCTGCTTATCTTGGTTTCGGAGGGCAGCTGTAGAATCACGATGGACAACTGCGAATATCTACTCAACGAGGGGAGCCTGTTCTTCGTCCCGGCGAAGCATCTCTATATACGCCGCCCGGTCGGTCAGGAGTTCTGCACTCTAAGCTATATGCACCTGAGCTTTCCCTCCGAAATCAGCCTGCTCGACAAAAGCTCCGCCCGGGAGCTCTTTTCCGGCAGACGCGGCTCGGATCACGGCGCGGAGCATATCTACGCCGTATCCGCGCTGACCGAGCTCGGCGAAAATTCGGGAAAGGCACATTCGCTTTTCGAGGAGGCGGTCAGGGCGAGCCTCAAGAACGATATCGACAGCGCGACGCTCGCGTCCCTGTCGGTGATGAAGCTGCTGCTGCTCGCGGCGTCGGCGGCTGCGGAGAGCCTCAATGTCCCTTACGGCAGAGACTCCGCGTCGCCCGATCACACGCACAAGCTCGGAGAGGTCGTCTCATATATCCGGCTCCACGTCAAGGAGCGGATCACGCTCGACGACCTCTGCAGCGTCTGCAACTTTTCAAAGCAGCACCTGACCCGGGTCTTTACCGCCGAGTTCGGCAGAACGCCGACCGCCTATATCTTAGAGTACCGGATAAACTGCGCCAAGGAGCTTTTCTTCAAGAACCCCTACAGCTCGGTAAGGGAGGTCTCCGACGAGATGGGCTTTGAGGATCAGCACTACTTCACCCGGCTTTTCAAGAGGGTCGCCGGGATGACTCCCAGCGAATACAAGCGGCATCTGATCACCTTTGACCCGTCAAAGCAGTAGACGCAAGCGCGGCGCGATTGCCGATGCGCTTGCGCTTAGTTAGTTAAGGAACTGATCGATCAGCGTCTGCATCTTCTCCCTTGCAGCGGGCTCGTTAGCCGCGTAGTAGGAGGCTATCGACGACGAGCGCTTTCCGACCATATCGCGGAAAATTATGCCCATGCGGTTGAAATAATCGCTGTAGACATAGGCGATCTCGGTGGTACAGTTGTTACGGATGATATCGAGCATCTGCGCCGACGCGTCGTCCCGGGCGTACTTCTTTTTGAGCACGACCTCATAGTAGGTGGGAATCACCTCGCGGTATCCGCGGAAGGCGAGCTCCTCAAGCACCGCGCAGACCTCGTCGACCTTCTGGCAGTTGACCGGCAGAGCTATATCGCGCATTATGTTGTGCAGTCCGGTGATATAGTCGGACTGGCTGTCGTCGAACTTGGGGACGGGGATAATGCCGTAGTCGGCGTTCATATCGCGGAGCGACTCGGCGGTGTAGAAGAAGCCCATGAGGAACATACTCGAGTTCTCGGAGAATTTCTTCCGGTTCAGCATCTCCTCGTCAAAGGAGCTGCCCGAGATATATACGCCCTCGGTCTCCCACGCGATCTGATAGAGCCTTTCGCAGACGTCAGCCGTGTGCTCGCCAAGCATATCGAGACAGGGTATATCGTCCTTGTCGCGGGAGGTGACTCTGCCTCCCATGCCGTAGAACAGTCCGTCTACGTTTGACAGGGTGTTGAGACTCATGCCGAGCCGGTCGTCGCGGTCAACCATGCCGTCGTTGTTGAGATCGGTATAGACGTCGGCGCAGATCTTACGCATGAGCTCAGACGTCCAGCCGCCCTCGAGCACGACGTCGTAGAGCGCGTCCGGATCGCCGTAGTATTCGCCGTAGAGATTCTTGTTGTAGAAAACGCAGTTCAGTGTCCGCGTCCGGTCGACCGCGTAATCGCCGACCAGACAGTAGAGCCGGTCGCTGCCGACCGTCATCTCCTGCATATATTTCATGTCCCACCAGGGCGCGTCGAAGCTGATATAGGGCGCGTCCTTGAGATTATAGTAGAGCTCCTCCGCTGAGAGCGGCGCTCCGGCGTACTGGATGAAGTGATAGGCGTCGTATTCGCAGTCGCCGGAGAGTATCTGACTGCGTATCTTGTTCGGAGCCTCGCTGACATAGAGGTCGGTATAGAAATTCAGATCGACGTTAAGAGCCTCCTCGACGTCGCGGTTCACCTTGAAGATAGTGTCGTCGAGGATCTCTCCGGTCTCTTCGGCGTTGAAGCTGACGTAGGTCTCGGAAACGACCGCCGAGTTGGAGGGACTCCAGATATTGATCCCGATCCCGCCGAGGTCGAGATCCTCCGGAACGCCGCTCCGGGGCTCCTCGGGCAGAGGCTCGGAAGTGATCTCGGGAGCGTCTGTCGTCGCATCGTTTTGCTCCTGTTCCCCGCAGGAGACGAGCGCCGCAGCCGTCAGGGACAATAGCGTCGCGCAAGACAAAGCAGCAGAAATGATCCGTCTTTTCATTGAAAGCACCTCACAGTTTTTTATGAATCTGATAAATCAAGAGCTTCGGTATCCGCAGATTCTGTCTATATTATAGCCTATCTGCCGGGAGATGTAAAGTCCAAAAACGCGCATGATTGTGGACTATATTAACATCATGACATGATTTCCGATTGAAAGCAAAAATCCCCGCCCGGCGATTCGCTCCCGGACGGGGATTCTTTCTCAATACCGCCCGATACGCGGCTCACGCTTTACGCGCAGATATTTTTGTACCTGTCGGAGCCAAGGACCCGCTCCATCAGTGAAAACGGCGTGAGATCGTGGGACATTATCTGCGAGAACAGAACCGGGCTGGCTCCGGAAACCAGAGCGACGCCCTTTTCGTCCATGCGGACGGGAAACTGCTCGCGACGGGCGGAGACGTTCCGGTATACCAGCTGCGGGAGCCTGTAGCCGTATTCCCCGAATTTCTCCCTGGCGTCCTCAAAGACGGTTTTGTCGGGATCAACGCCGTCGTCAAATTCCATATCGGAAATGATGTAGAGCAGCTCGGGAAGCTCCGACTGCGGCAGATTATTTTCAACAAGCTGCGGCTTTTCCGAAAAAGTGATGAAGTGACCGGCAAAGTGACCGCGGCTCCGCTCGGCAAAATAGAGCCCGAGCGAAAGCGCCACTGTGATCGGCAGTATTCCTCCGCCGTAATCATCATACATCGAGCCGGAGCCGTCGATAACCGCCAGCGCGTTTCGGGAATCGGTGTGATCCGGCAGCAAATTCCACGCCGTATCAAGGGAGCGGATAACGCTCGGATCCTGCTCAGTCATAGCGGCTCTGACGATCTCGTAGGGATACAGAGTGCCGACATTCATTTTAGCCTTACTTGCCCGGACGGCCTCTATATACGCCTCGTACCGCTCCGTATCGCTGCGCCGCAGAGCCCGGCGGTATTTGAACAGCGCCTTTCCGGGGAGCTTTGAGTAATCAAAGGTATAATCCCGGCGGCGAAGCCCGTTTTCGACGATGCCGATATACGCGCGCAGCGCAGAAAGAGTTTTCCGGTATTCGCTCTCGCGCATTTTCAGCAGACGGCAGAGCCGCTTTGCCTGCTCCTGTACCCATAGGGAGGAGGTGTTGACCGACGGCAGCCACTTGGCAAGCAGAGAGACGCTCTTTCTGTCCTTCATCGCGTCAAGATCGGCTCTCAGCTGAGCTTTGATGAAGCTCGCAAGCCGTTTTTCGCATTTGGTATTCAGAAGCGAGAGCAGATCGTCGTATCTCCCGTATTCGGCAAACAGCGGCAGATTCCGTATGATCGACTCAGGTCTGAAATCCGCGAGATAATTGACGATGATATTAAATAATCTTCTCTCGCCGAGACCGCCGCGCACATCTCGGGCGTAGAACAGGATCCGCATCGCGATGTCCGGAGCTTCGGTATAGGCACGCACGAATTTCCGGATGATCACTTTATCCTCCGAATGTCGGAGCGCTCCGCAGGACGCGAACAGATCAAGGCAGGCGGAATTTGTGGATCGGTATGCCAGCGCGCCATTCTCGGTGCGGGTCAGATCCGCCTCGTTTTTGAGTAATTCAAGCATAGTCATGACCTCCTGTTACGAATATATGGCTGACTTTTTTGTAAGCCGGATGCTTTTGTTGATCAGAGCGGTAAACGCCGGAGACCATCGCAGCTTTCTTCCGGTTCGTCTGCGCCGATGCACGATGCTTTTGAAATATTCAGTTGTAAGGCAAGTGCGGAAAATGTCGTGAACCGACGGTTGCTGCGCGGCAGCAACAGTAAACAGCGTATGTATAAATGAAGTTGCTGTGAGCATCGTTCGGTTATCGGCGCAGACGAACCGGAAGAAAGGCGCTTCACCGGATCCGCTCTCCGCACGGACCCGGCGTCCTTTGTATTTAATTGTCAAAGAACAAAATGAGACCTTTATTTTTGTAAACAGACATAACTATCCCGTTAAAATAACGAAGCCGTATATCTGAATACAAAAATAAAGGTCTCAAACTTTATCTGTATTATTAAATCCGGACCAAACCGGTCAAGCCTTTATCGCTTGGAGCTATATTATATCACAAACCTCGGCGGTTGTCAAGAGATTTTGAAAAAAAATCCGAAAGTTAAGGCAATGGCGAGATGCAAAAACTCAATGTATATTTTGGTCTGTTATACTGTAAGTAGAGTCGACTAACTCCCAAAATCTGATATAATAATAGAAGCAACAAAAACCGAAAGAAGGCAAACGAAATG
>CACXED010000012.1 GCA_902766575.1 uncultured Ruminococcus sp.
CTTTTTCATTGTTGAATGAAGCCGGCGCGAAAGCGCCGGCTTCATTTTTATATGGAATAAATGCTGTCAATGCCGCGGCGGCACCTTTGTGTCCTTTTCGTCGAAGTCCTCCGGGAACTCGAGAACCTTGCCGACAGTCTGTGAGAAAATTCTCGGAGTCATTCCCATCCGCTTTTTGAAGGTCTTCTGAAAATGCGTCTCGTCTGAAAAGCCGCACTCAGCCGAAGCCGCGGTGGGAGATACGCCCTTTGCAATCAGCATTGCGGCGCGGGTTATCCTCGCCGAGACAACATATTGATGCAGAGTCTCGTTCATATGAGCCTTGAAATCGGCGCAGAGCTTCTGCTCGCTGACGAAGCAGCTCTTTGCCAGCTCCGCAGCCGATATGTTCTCGGTGAGATGAGACTCGATATACTCGAGCACGCTGCCGATATAACCGAGCTGGTCGCCGCAGCTGATAGGTCCGCTGCGCCTGAGACACCGCTCTGTCAGCGACAGCAGCCCGGCGAGCACTATGCCGCGCATTCTGTCGTCTATATCGAGCAGGACGATCGACGACAGAGCCCGGGCGCACTCGAGACAGTCGCCGTCAAGCTCGGTCATGGTAAGTCCGTCGCGGAAAAGCGAACGGAGATCGAAGCTCTGAGCGACGCTTTGCAGGCTCTCTGCGGTAAAGTAAAAGACGAAGCACTCATAGGTCAGCCCCTGCTTTGCGTTGGCTGTGTGGAACTCAAAGGGACGGTGCAGCCGGAGATGCGGTTTGGAGCTGACATATGCGTTTCTGCCGCTTATAACCTCAACGTCGCCGGACAGCACGAGCGACAGCTCATATTTTGAGTGAAAGTGAAGCCAGTCCTGCACAAAGCCGTCGGTCCTGAAATGCTGTATATATATGCGGTCGGCAGGACCGAGCACGTCGTAGTAGCAATTTTTTGTTTTTTTCATCCGATGATCTCCGGTTCGTGATCAAATTCCTCGTCCAAACGTTTATGCGGATTACCATGTCTGCCGTGCGGCGGCTCGGGCGGCTCGTCGCCGGAGATATAGCGGCTCGCCTGAGTGGAGAACAGCTCGTAATATCTGCCGTGGAGCGCCATCAGCTCGGCGTGATTGCCCTCCTCGATGAGCTCGCCGTACTCGAGGACGATTATCTTTGAAGCCTTTGTCGCGCTCGAGAGCCGGTGGGAGACGAAAATCGTCGTCTTGTCCTTTGACAGCGCGTCGAACTCGTTGTAGATCTCCTGCTCGGCGATCGCGTCGAGAGCGGCGGTCGGCTCGTCGAGGATCATCACGTCCGCGTCGCTGTAGAACGCGCGGGCTATCGCCAGCTTCTGCCACTGACCGCCCGAGAGCTCGAGACCGTTATCCTCAAAGATCCGCATCAGCGGCGTAGAGTAGTTATCGGGCAGCTTTTCGATGAAGTCCTTGGCTCCAGACTGAGCCGCAGCGTATCTGATCCGCTCGTCGTCGATCGGGCGCTCGAGGTCGCCAAAGGAGATATTCTCGCGCACGGTAAAGGCGTATTTTCCGAAGTCCTGGAAGATAATACCGAACATCTTATAAAGTTCTTTTACGTCGTAGTCCCTGAGATCCACGCCGTCGAGCAGTATTTCGCCCTCGGTCGGGTCGTAGAGACGGGTCAGCAGCTTGAGAAGCGTGGTCTTGCCCGCGCCGTTGAGACCGACGAGAACCACGCTCTCCCGGGGATTGAGCGTGAAGCTGACGTTCTTTATAACGTCGCGCTCGGTTCCGGGATAGCGGAAGGAGACGTTTCTGAACTCGATGACATGACCGCCGCGATTGACGTGCTTTGGCGGCTCGAGCCGCGGGACGATATGCTGCTCCTCCTTCATGAAGGAGATCATATTGTCGATAAAGAGCGTACCCTCGTAGATCGACGCGGTGGTCGAGATGAGAGTCGCTACGCCGCTGGCGATCTGGCTTAGAGCGTTGGTGTAGAACGAGTAGTCGCCGACCGCGAGCTCTCCGGTAAAGACCTTTCCGGCGATGAAGATATAGAGCGCGCAGTTCACAACCGTCGTCAGCACCGTCAGCCCGATGTGCCAGAAGCCCTCGGAGAGTATCAGCCGTCTGAGCCCGCCGAAATAGTTCGCAAAGACCTCCTTGTACTTTGAGATGAGCAGCTCGGACATACCAAACATCCTGACTTCCTTGACATGATCCTTGCTGCACATGATGTTTGAGAAATAATTGAGCTTTCTGCGCTCCTTTGAGCGGCGGAACATATAGTCGGCGTTCTTGCGTCGGTAGATGAAGTTGACGATCGCCGACGGTATCGACATCGCGACGATGATCACCGGAGCGGCGGGGCTTACGGCGGCAAGCGCCGTGACGAAGCTCACCATGCTGATCAGCGTCGAGACTATGTTCAGAGTGGAGTTGAGTATCTGTACCGGACGGTTTCCGGCTTCACGGTTGGCGTTCTCGAGCTTCTGGTAGAACTCGGGAGTGTCAAAGCTTGCGGTGTCGATGGTCTTGGCCTTGTCGATGATCTTGAGCCGGATATGATTCGAGACGAGCTCTCCGGCGATCTTCATCAGCATACTGTCGATCTGATTGACTATCCGTCTGACGAACATATAGCCGAACTGTACGGCGAGCAGTCCGGAGATCGCGCTGAACTCGGCTACGTTTCCGCGGACGGCTTCGACGAGGAGGTTGAGCAGATCCTTTGCGATCAGAGCGCCGATTATCGGCATGACGCCGTTGAATACCGACATGAACACCATCACAAAGAGTATCCACGGCTTGGTCTCCCAGACCAGCCCGTATATGTAGAACAGTCTGCCGAAGAATCCGACGAACAGGCGCTTCAGATAATCGGGAACCTCGCGTATATTCTTGGGAGGCGGAGTCAGGTGTCTCGACTGCTCCTTTGAGCCGGGCGGAGGAGGCGGCATATTCATGATCATGATCTCCTTTTTGCTTAAATGTTACCACAATTATATCACCAGCCGTCGGAAAAGGCAATAGCTTATTCGCCGCGGACAGATTTTTTGTAAAATAAGCATAAAAATTTCGTAAAAGATTGTTCACAACGCTAAAACGACCGGATGACAGGACTTTTGTGAATTTTGTGCATAATTCGACTTGACAGCCGTACTTAAGATATTGTATAATATATCTTAATATATTTGAATTCAGCCGGTCAGCCATCCGGAATCATAGGAGTTGAAATTGAAATATTATGATAAACGACGAAAAAATCGGAGCTATAAAAGCGCGTCTCAGACGGATCGGAGCGGACGGCTTTGACTGCGTCACCGCGGATCGCGGCGATAAGGGGCTTGACGAGCTTACCAAGGTGATCTTTGAAAGCTCTGACAGCAGTCTCGGAGCGCTCATCATGGCGTCGACGCCGTCGCTCGCGGCATTTCTGGAGACGGGAAGGGCTCCCGACGTCTCGCTGATACCCGACGCCAAGCTCATCTGCGGCAGGATCGCCGTATGCGGGGAAGCCGGAGCTCCGGACGAGTTTTCAGCCGGATGCCGCGCGGCGATGACCGGAGAACGCTTTATCGTCGGAGGAGCGGATCTCACCGAGGCTCTGATGCGCTTTGAGGCGCTCGACCAGTGCGCGCAGCTCACGCTCGAGGCAAGGCTGCTCGGAGCCGGGCTTCGCGGAGTTTCGGATAAGCATCTTGCCGTCTACCGGCTGTTCGTCAGCACCGGGCTCGAGGCGTTCACGCCGAAGTCGCGTCCCGAGGGCGAGGACGAAGCCCGGGAGGAGCTCTGCCGGATAGTTAGGCTCGCCTGCTCGGACAGTCTGTTCGGCGGCGCGCAGGGGACGATCTCAAAGCGCCTTTCGGACGGCTCGTTCGTGATCACGCCCTACGGCTCGGATCGGAGCTCGCTGGCTCCGGAGGATCTCGTTCTGATCGAGTCGGGCAGACGCGAGAGCGGGAAGAATCCGTCGCGCTCGGCGCTGCTCCATTCCGCGATCTACGGGAAAAATCCCGGGGTAGGCAGCATAATCTGCGCCCATCCGCCGAGGATAATGGCGTTTGCGGTCACGGACGCGGAGCTTACCGCCGAAAGGGTCGGCGGCACTGTCGCCAGATTCCCGTTCGGAGCGTCCTTCATGCAGCGCGAGCTTTTCGCGGGTGAGATAGCGTCAAAGCCCGCCTGCATACTCGAAAACGACTGCGTCATAACGACCGGAAGAACGCCCGAGGAGGCTTACGAGCGGCTCTCGGCTCTCGAATTTGCCGCCGGAGCAAGGATCTGCGCGGCTATCCTCGCGTCGGAAAAATAAAACAAACGGAGACCGCGAGGTCTCCGTTTTCATATTCATATGGTTTCGCCCGGGACGATCTTAAAGGGCAGCAGGATACTGTCGGTCCGGTCGAGCAGTATTCCGACCGCAGCTTTGCCGATTTCCGCGGTCGGATAAGCCACTCCGGCAAGCTCGGGGATCAGCCTGCCGATCAGCGGCAGACGGTCAAAGCCCATCAGACCGTATCTTCCGCGCACCAGCGGCAGACAGTCGGCGGTATAGGCGTCGCTCGGGCAGATCAGAGCCGTCCCGGCGTCAAAGCTGCAATCCCTGCCCGCACCGCTTTCAAGCTCGGCGAGCATACGGCGGTATTTGTCGTAGCTGTCAACAACGTGGTATTCGACGTCAGCCTCCGCGCCGCTTCCGAAGCTCTCGACCGCGGCAAGAAAGCCGTCCCGCCTGAGCAGCTGCGCCCGGATGTTCTGCGAGGTCTTCTGGAGCAGCGGAGCCGCGTAGATCAGCCGCCGATAGCCGCGCGAGAGCACATATCCGGTTCCCTCTTTCATCGCGGCAAAGTCGTCTATCCCGGCAAAGGGGATCCCGTCCGCCCGGTTGCCGATGGTGACGACCGGTATCCCGCGTCGTATCATATCGAGATAATACCCGGGATCGAGCGTCACCGGAAAGACTATCAGCCCGGCGATGTTCATCGAGCGCATCCGGGCGGCACATTCAAGCTCGCGCTCCGGATCGTACTTGGACATCATTATGAGAGTGGAGAAGCCGCGCGCCGACGCCTCGGACTCTATCGCGGTGAGTATGGTCGTCAGAAATTCGTTGGAGAGATCGGTGATTATCACTCCGATCAGCGCCGATCTGCCCGAGCTGAGCGAGAGCGCGGTCTGATTTTTGACAAAACCGTTGGCCTCTGCGGCGTCGAGGATTCTCTTTTTGGTATCGGGATTGATCCCGCCGCGCCCGTTGATAGCGCGGTCGACCGTCCCGATCGAGACCCCGCATATCCGCGCGAGATCCTTGACGGTGATTCTTGAATTTGACAGCTTTTTCACGACCCGCCTCCGAAAAGATTATACAAACAATATGATATCATATTTTTATCGGATTGTCAATCGGGTCGCGGGAAAAACGGCAGAAAATGCCGTTGTTATCGTTTCCTGCGTCTCAGCTCGGAGGGCGAGAGTCCGGTCTCGAGCCGGAAGCACTTTGCAAAATTGGCGGGATCGGGAAAGCCGCAGAGCGCGGCGGTCTCTCCGACCGACAGCCCCCTGTCGCCGAGCAGCACGCAGGCTCTGGCTATCCTTGCTCTGAGCAGATATTTGTGCAGCGGCATACCGGTCGCCTTTGAGATCATCCGGCTGATGTGGTTGGGATGATAGGAAAATACCTTTCCGAGGGTCTCGTAGGTGATCCGCTCGGAAAGA
>CACXED010000013.1 GCA_902766575.1 uncultured Ruminococcus sp.
AAGACGATCGGAATGTAATTTTCGCGGCGTATAGCCTCAAGCAGGGCGAGATTGTTTTCGCGATTAAAAGGCGATCCCGCGCCGCGGTTCTCGGTTATGCAGCGCTTTGAGTAGAACTCGTCGCCGACGAGAATATAGTCCTGCCAGCCGTGCCGCAGCATAACGACCGACGAGCCGGGAGAATGTCCTCCGATCTTCTTGACCGCCAGCCTGTCCGGCGAGATGTCAAAGGAGCAGCGGTCGTCAAAGACCTTGACCCGTCCGTCCTGCGGCAGATAGCCCTTTCCGAGCTCTGCTTCTTCCCGTTGGATATAGATGTCCGCGTTGGGAAAATGCCTGACGCCGTCGATATGATCGTGATGCGCGTGGGTGATGATTATATCGGTGATCTCCTCCGGCTCGAGCCCGGCGAACTTCAGCGCCAGATAGGACTCCATGAACAGCGGAGTCTCAAAGCCGGGCATATCGTCGCAGCCGGCGTCGATGAGGATATTCCTGCCGTTCGCACGGATGAGAAAGTACAAAAGCGCGATAGGCAGCTTTTTTTCGGGATCGCCGCCGGAAAAGACCCAGCTCTCCGGCAGAGTCGTCTCACCGTATTTTATAGCGGTTAATGTCATTTTGTCTCTCGCTCGAGGATCTCGCCGAGCTTGTCGGCGATCTCTCTTACTCCCTCCACATTAGGATGCACGAAATCTCCCGAAAGCCCGCGAGGACCTGTCAGAAGCCCGCGTCCGGGTATGTGCATGATTTCGTGATATGTCTTTGCCCTCGACTCGCAGGCGTGCTTTACAATATTTCTGAACTCGTCGGCTTTCGGGATTCCCTCAAAATCGCCGTTATGGTAGTATATATCGATCACGAACAGCTTCTTTCCGGGATTTTTAGTGAGCATCGCGTCGAGCAGATAGTCGACTCTCGCCGCGAATTCTCCGCTTTCGAGTCCGAGCGCGTTTATTCCGAGCTCGAGCACCGCAAAATCCCAGCTTCTGGGATTTATATCGTTCGACTGCTCGGATATGTAGTCGCAGACCTCGCGCTCGAGCAGGCAGGCGCCGGCGAAGCCGTAGCTGTAGAAATCGCAGTTCAGCCGGTGGGCTATCTGCGAGAGATAGGTCAAATTCGACGAGCAGGCGAGGCTCCCGTGGGTTATCGACGAGCCGTACATCATAAAGCGCTTTTTCGGAACCTCGGTCGGCAGCGGAGGTCGGACGTCGCCCTTTGCGTCAAGCAGCACGAGCTGTGCGGACTCGAGGGTCAGGCGTATTACCTTAGGGTCGTAGGCGTAGCCCGAGGCGTCGCTGAGCCTTTTCAGCGCTTCTGGGTTCGGGTGATTCTCGATGGTTATCGTCGTCGGCTCGCTGCCGATGTAATAGCTGAGCGTCTGCCAGCCCGACTGGACTCCGCCGAAGTAGAGCAGCGCGCGGGTGTGAGCGCCGGGAGTGTCCATTTTCAGCGTTATCTCGGCTTTTCCGGAGTTCAGCACGAATCTGAACTCACAGCCGGCGGTGTTGCAGGCCATACGCTGACCCTGCGCGCCCATGACCGCGCGAACCTTTGACGGGAGTCTTGACATCAGATGCCCGCCGCCCTCAAATGGTATCAGCTCGGCGACGTTGTAGAGCTCGAAATTGTTGTAGAGCATTGTTGTTACCTGCCTTTCGCACAAAATTGAGGTGTTTGAAAATCAGAGCATCTCTCTGACTCTGAGCGTCACTCCGGCGTCGTCGGCGATCTTCTGGCAGACGTCGATATCCGCGTCCGGTATCGAGCCGCGGACGACCGAGAAGATCACTCGCGGAATATATTTTTTTGCGCGGCGGGCGTAGTCGATCAGCGCGTCGAAGGCGCGCTCGCCGAACTCCGAATGGCAGACCGACTGATAGCTTTTCGCGTTCGCGCAGTTCAGGCTTACCGAGAGGGTGTCGACCAGTCCGGCAAGCTCGGGCGTGGTGTCGCGGTTGTTGATGAGATCAGCCTGACCGTTGGTGTTAATGCGGATCTTAAGGCTCGGGTGAGCTCTTTTAAGCTCGCGCATGACCCAGACGATATCGTCCTGACGCTCGGTCGGCTCGCCGTAGCCGCAGAAGACGAGCTCGGGGAATTTTTCGGGCTCGCGGCGCTCGATGTCGGCTAAAATCTCCTCGCGGGTCGGCTCGCGATCGAGCCAGAGGTCGCCGTAGAGCGCCTCTCCGTGAGAACGGACGCAGAAGTCGCAGCTGTTGGAGCAGCGGTTGGTCGTGTTCACATAGAGCGAATCTCCGACCGTATAGGTTATCGTGATATTTTTCATTTTATTTCAGCACAAATGCCAGCTTATTGTTTTCGGAAGCGAATTTTCTGCCGTCAAAGCTGCCCTCAGCGACCTCGAGACGGTATTCGAAGCCGTTGTGACGGTAGTTCACTCCTCCGTCGAAGCCGACGATATCGGAACAGTCGGGTCTGACCGAGAAATCCGCGGTAAAATCGTCCGCGCACTCGAAAGCTATCCGCTCTGGCGACGCGAACAGCTTGACGAGCTTTCCGTCGGCTGAGAAGCGGATGACCAGCTCGTCCCCGTCGCGGCAGACCGAGAGGATCTTTCCTCTGCCGAAGAAGATCCCCGCGTCGGTCTCCTCGTCCGACCAGAGCATACCCTCCATGACCGGCAGGGTGTCGTAAACTGCGGTATCCTTGTCCGTCGGCTCGTCGAGCAGACGGTCGCGGTATTTTTCGTCGAATTTATGTATATCTCTTATCGAGATCCTGCCGTCAGCCTCGCTGAAATTCAGGCGGTAGTTCTTGCAGTCGTACCAGACCGACTGACAGCCGCTCTCGTGCCAGTCGTTTATAGCCGTGATCGCTGTCGCCGGAGTGTCCCTGTAGGTCTCACGGAACAGCTTTGACGTTTCTCCGAGCGTCTTGACCTCAACGAGCCCGGCCTTTTCCGCCTTTGCGAGATATTCGTACTGCATACGGAGAGAATTCTTCATCGGCGGATAGGGGAAGCTGTTCTCCTGACCCATCTGAGTGTAGCCGAAGCCCATGTTCTCGCTTGCGAACACCGTGGAGAAATACCAGTCGACCCAGCGCTCGTCCATTCCGCAATGCCATGTCGGCTCGAGGGTGTAGAGCGACAGTCCGCCCTTGTTGAGCCGGGGATAGGGGCTCTTTTCGCAGTAGCAGTGGATCGGGTCGGCGCCGAGCAGACGGAATACCGGCGCGTCGATGCGGTATTCCTCGGTCTGAGCCGGGCAGAGGATATTCTCGCGCGACGGATAGTAGGCGCCGTTGTAGTAGCCTCCCCAGAGCGTGTAGCCGTCGGTGCCCCACTGCTCGCGGCAGATCGCAAAGCCCGACACGCCGTATTTTTCGCGCATATATCCGACTGAGAACGAGTCGAGCAGCCACGAGCCTACCGACGCGGGATAATATCCGAAATGAAGCCGGAAATTCTCCATAGCCTCGTCCACGAGCCGTTTTTTTTTTTTTTTTCTGTAGGCGGGAAGAAATCCGGGGCAGACGTGCCAGTCCCACTCAAAGCCGGGGCGACCGCGCCATTTTATCCCCGCCTTTTCGCAGAGCGGCTGCACGACCTCAAACCAGAAGCCGAATTCGGTTCTGCCGTCGTCTGCGTCCTTGATCAGCGTCTGGAATTCGGACTGATTGAGCGCGTCGTACTGGAGGAGAATGGTATTCTGAAAGCCGTATTTCTTGTTGAGCCTGATCTCCTGACGTATAGTCTCGGTGAGGTCGAGCGAGCGGTCACGCGGCTCTTTTCCGCGGACAAAATTTATGATATTGACAATATTCGCCATAATGCTTTCCTTTCGATGCTGCATCTGTTCGAAGAAAAAGCTGCCGCAAAGCGGCAGCTTTTTCCTGTGATGTAAAGAAGGTTGATTACTTGAGGGATAATCCTCAGATCCTGATTACTTATAAAAGCGGACTCAGTCTTCCTTCTTGGGAGCCTCAACGGGGCAGACGCTTGCGCAGGAGCCGCACTCGATGCACTCGTCAGCGTTGATCTCGTACTTGCCATCGCCTTCCTTGATGCAGCCGACAGGACATTCGTCCGCGCAGGCGCCGCAAGCGATGCAATCGTCACCGATCTTGTATGCCATTTTCAGATAACACCTCCGTCTTGTTGATTTCTGTATCAATTGTACCACATTTTTTTGAAATTGCAATAGGTAAGCGAAAAAATTTATAATCCATTCATAAAATTTCGCTCTCGGATTTTTCAGCTTTCGGAAGCGGGCTCAGACTTTTCCGGCTTTTCTTCCTGAACGGCAGGCTTTTTGACGCCCTTTCCGCCGATCACCTTGAGCTGATCGCGGTGAAAGACTTTAGGCGGCGTGTCGGGTCTTCCGGTGAAGCGGACGCGGCAGAGACCGGCGAGGGGCTGTACCTCTATTACCGTTCCGTCTCCGTCGGGAGTGGAGACGATCTGATCGACCTTGGGCGTTTTGCGTATCTCCTCGGCATAGGTGTCGTACTCGTAGCGCAGGCAGCACATCAGTCTGCCGCAGGCTCCGGAGATCTTTGCCGAATTGAGCGAGAGGTTCTGCTCCTTCGCCATCTTTATCGAGACCTGAACGAAGTCGGAAAGGAAGGTCTTGCAGCAGAAGGGTCTGCCGCAGATGCCGATCCCGCCAAGCAGCTTGGTCTCGTCGCGGATGCCGATCTGCCTCAGCTCGATACGGGTTCTGAACACCGACGCCAGATCCTTAACGAGCTCGCGGAAATCGACCCGTCCCTCGGCGGTGAAGTAAAAGAGCAGCTTGGAATTGTCAAAGGTGTACTCCACATCGACGAGCTTCATTTCGAGCTTGTGCTCGGCTATCTTCTCGCCGCAGACCGCGAAAGCCTCGGCGGCTCTGGCGGCGTTTGCCTCCGAGCGGGCGATATCGTCCTGAGTAGCTCGGCGGACTACCTTTCTGAGCGGCAGCACGACCTCGCGCTCTGTAACCATGCGGTTTCCGACGTCGACAGTGCCGAACTCAAGTCCGCGCGCGGTGTCGACGATGACCGAGTCCATGCGTCTGAAGCTGTGTCCGTCGGGATCGAAATAGTAGATCTTACCGTTCGCCTTGAAGCGGACGCCGACTATCTCAAAGGTTGGGAGCGGCTCGGGCTCTGGAAGCTCGGCTGTATCGACGCTCTGATCCGTTTGGAGGTCAGGCTCGGAGCCGGGAACTTCGTCGGCGCTTGCCGCCGAATTGAGCTCCTCAAAGACCTCAGCCTCGGAGGGAGAGCCCTCGGCGGGAGCCGTGACCTCGATATACTCGCTGATCGCGTTCTCCTCCTCGGTGATCTCGGTTATCTCCTCGTTTGACAGATTTCCGGAGACCTCGCGCTGATCCCGGTTGTTCTTCCGCCGACCGTGCGGACGGCGTTTCTGATTCTGCTGAGACCTTTTTGGCGCAGAATCGGACTGCTCGTCGGAGCGAGTCTCGGGCTTCTGGCGCGGCTTGTTCTGATTCTGACTGTCGCGGCGCTCGGGACGCGGAGACTGGCTCTGTTCGGCTTCGGGAGGGAGATCGTAGCGTCCGGGCTTTACGGTTATGGAGCCGTTGGGAGAGCTCTCGTCGCCCTCGCGCTGAGGCTTTTGCTGATTTCTGCGTCGGCGGAAATTATTTTTATTATTATTGTTGAAATTCTTCTTGCCCTCGCTGTTTTCGGGCGGATTGCTGTTGTTGTCCATATATTACCATAGCCCTTGCGGATTTTTTGAGCAAAGGCGTCCTTTCTTCCCCACTTGGGGATCATCTTCCGGAAATTATCGCCGAGGCGCGCATGGCGGTCCTCGTTTTTGAAAGCTGTAGATTCACGTTCCCGTCGAGCTCGTCCGACGCCTGTGAAAAGAGGTCGAACAGCCGCATCAGCCGCATCGACGTGTAGTCGTGAGACAGCTCGCGCGCCTCGTCCTCCGACACGAAAAATTCGGGACGGAAGCTGTGCGTGAGCTTTGCCGCTGTGAGATCCCTTACCGCGGCTCCAAGGAGCGAATAGAGCTCGGACAGCTCGGAGCGCTGCTTTATATCGGGGAGTCTTGCGGCGTATTCAAAGAACGCGAGCTCTCCGCCCGGCTTCTGACGTCCGGCGAGGAGCTTAAGATATTCCTCGGCGGCTCGCCAGCTTTTAAGGCATCCGGCGGCGAGCTTTGGGTCGCAGAGCTCCCTTGCGGCTCCGAGACTTCCGCCGGACATCCTGACCGCGACGTCGAATTCCTCCCGGTCGGACGCGGCGAGCTCCCTTGCGGTCCCGTCGTTTTCAAGCAGCCAGTCGGAGATCATCCTGTCGGACAGAGGCTCGAGCCGCAGCACCGGAGCGCGGCTGAGTATCGTCGGCAGCAGATTTCCGGTATTTTCGCAGAGCAGCAGGAACAATATCCCGTCGGGCGGCTCCTCGAGCAGCTTGAGAAGCGCGTTCTGAGCCTGAGCGTTCATCGTGTCGGCGGCGGGGAACACATAGGTCTTGACGTCGAGGTCGTTGGCTCTGAATACCGCGTCGCCGCGGATCCGCCTTATGACGTCGACTCCGAGCTGAACCTTGTCGCGGTCGGCTTCAACGTAGATCACGTCGGGCGACTGCTCGCGCATTATTTTGTCGCAGGACAGGCATTTCATGCAGGGGGAGTCGTCCTCGCGGCAGGCGAGCGCGGCGCAGATCAGCTTTGCGAGAGTGCGCTTGCCCGAGCCCCTCGCGCCCTCGATTATATATGCGTGCGAAAGCGATCCGCCGCTGATATCCTCCCTTACGCGGGAGATCAGCGCGTTATTTCCGAGAAAGCTGTCAAAGCCCGACATGAGCGCACTTCCTTTCCGACGGCGAGCTGTCTTTCTGCGTAATATTATATCAGAATAAAGCCGATATGTCAAGTCCAAACCTGAGCGATTTGAAAGCCGGTCGCATCGGCTCGAATCAGGGCGGAGAAATATTAACAAATTGTAAATATTGAAAAGAAAAAAAGTAATCTGTCCCAACTCTGCGTATATTATATTCGTAACTGCCAAAAGCAGTGAAACCAAAGGCGGTGATACCGAATAGAAAGAAGCGTCACGTCAAGACTCGAGGAGAGCCTTTCGCCCCTTGCGGCGAGAGAATCGCGCTCGCGCGGACGCGAAAGACCCGAGACGCCATCGGAGCTTCGCGGAGAATATCAGCGCGACCGCGACC
>CACXED010000014.1 GCA_902766575.1 uncultured Ruminococcus sp.
CACGAGCATCAAGACGACCAACGTCATCGTCGAAAGCGGCTCGGAGTTCAGAGTTTTCGCGGCGACCGCGCTCTTTACGCAGAACGAATCGGGTACGATCTGGGCGTTCAACGGTGAGAAGAAGCTCATCTCGGCTATGATCCAGATCACCCAGACCGATACGCCGATCGCTTACCTCACCTATACCCACGGCGAGTCCTCGGCGATACAGCTTGTCGATCAGCTCGTCACAAGCGGCAGCCTGACGATGAACGAGGCGCTCGATATGCTGAAAAACAACTACGGCTACGACGTGGCGCTGCTCGAGCTGCTCTACGACGCGGGCTTTGACTTAAAGCCCATCGACCTCACCAAGGAGGACTTCGCAGAGGAGGGCAGACTGCTCGTCATCTGCAACCCGCTCTACGACTTCGAGGGCATCTCGGAGGACACCAAGGGCAGAAAGTCCGAGATCGAGAAGATCGACGACTTCCTCGACGGCTTCGGAAACCTTATGATCTTCCTCGACCCGGACACGCAGGAGCTGCCCGAGCTCAACGAGTTCCTTACCGAGTGGGGAATCGAGTTCGACAAGTCGCTGCTGAAAGACCCGACAAGCTCGCTCGACACCGAGCACTACTCGCTGGTCGGCGACTACGCGGTCGATTACACCTCGAACACCTCGTCGAGCTCTGGTGAGACGACCTACAATCCCGACGCGCTGGGAGCTTCGCTCGTCAAGTCTATGACCGAGCTCGGAACTCCTCCCAAGACCGTCGTCAGATACGCGCGCCCGATCAACCGTCTCTGGGATTCCAAGAACGGCAGAATCACCTCCACCGCGCTCTATACCTCGAGCGGTGCTGAAAAGTACGTCGACGGCGAAAAGGTCGACGAGGGTCGCTTCCCGCTGATAGTCCTCTCGCGCGAGTCGCGCTACGTCGACGAGTACGACGCAAACAACGAAAAGAGCCAGGTGCTCCACTCGAACTACGTCTTTGCCTGCGGCTCTAAGTATGTGACCACCGCCGAGTACCTCGAAAAGAAGTCCTACGGCAACAGCGATATCATCTACGCGATGATGCGCACGATGGGCAAGACTCAGGTTCCCGCGGATCTCGATCGCAAGCCCTTCGACGATGAGTCGCTCGACATAACCACCGCCGAGGCGACCAACTGGACGATATTCCTCACCGCCGTGATTCCGGTATGCTTCCTTATCGCCGGAGCGGTAGTCTGGATCAGGAGAAAACACGCATGAACGACGAAAACAAGAATTACTCCACCCGCGACGAGGAGGAGGCCGAGGCTAAGGCAAAGAGCGAATCCACGCTCTTTGCCCCGGTCGATCCCGCCACAAAGGATATAACCAAGCGACATAAGGCGAGCGTCGCCAAGAAGCAGCGCAGAGCTACGATAATCCTCGCGATAGTCGCCGCGGCTCTGATACTGCTCTATTTCCTCGTCGTGAAGCCGATCGTCGAGTACGTCGAGGAGACCAAGGGCGCCGAGGTCGAGCTGCTCGACGGCGAGGTCCTCGGAACCAACGACCGTATTCTGATGTTCGAGCATATCGAAAAGAAGGAGATCCAGTCTATCGACGTCCACAATGAATACGGCGAGTGGGGCGTCTACTACGACGCCGACGACGAGGAGTTCTATATCACCGGCTATCCCGAGGCTCCCTACAGCAAGGAGCAGCTCTCGAGCCTTGTAGTCAGCGCGGGTTATACCCTCTCGATGAAGCGCGTGACCACCGACTGCGAGGATATGAGCGAGTACGGGCTTGCCGACTCGGACAATCCCGCGTGGTACACTCTCACGACCCGCGACGGAGACAAGCACACCGTCTACATCGGCGACCGCATACCCACCGGAGCCGGCTTCTACTGCCGCTATAAGGACAGAAACGCGGTCTATATTCTCGACTCGTCGGTGAACAACACCCTGCTCCAGCCGCTGGAGGTCATGATCACGCCGATGCTGACCATGCCGATGCAGACCAACGACTACTTTACGGTCAAGAACTTCGCCTTGCTTAAGGGCGAGGACATTCAGATCATGATAACCTACCTCGAGGAGGAGGAGAAGGAAGCCGAGGCCGCGCTGGGCTCCTACAAGATGCTCGCTCCGGCTAACTACACGGTCAACGACTCCAACTACTCGGTAGCGCTCGAGACGCTGACCTCGTTCCAGGGGACGAGCACTCTCGTCTACGACCCGACCAAGGAGGAGCTCGAGGAGTACGGACTGCTCGAGCCGGCGTACACGCTCTCCTACGTCTACAAGGATATCCAGCAGTACGTTGTATTCAGCGAGAAGAACGAGAGCGGCAATTACTATGCCTACTCGCTGCTCTTTAACCTCATCACCGAGGTCGACGGCGCCAAGCTCCAGTGGCTCGACTGGGATCTCATCAAGTGGGTCGACTCGCCGATATTCATGATGAACATCAACGACGTACAGACCATCACCGTCGACAGCGAGACCGGAAAGCGCGTCTTTGATCTCGTCGGCGAGGGACAGGAGCTGATAGTCACCGAGCGCGCCACCGGCTTCCAGCCCGAGGTCAAGAACTTCCGTCAGTTCTACAAGACTCTGCTGTCTGTCTCGATAGAGGACTACGCGCCGACCGAGTCGGTCGAGGCGCTCGACATGGAGAAGGATCTCTATATGACGCTGACCATCGAGACCCGCGCCGGAGTCACGCACACCTACAAGTTCTATCCCTACTCAACCCGCCGCGCGTACTACACGATCGACGGCAAGGGAGAGTTCTACGTCCTGCGCGACATGGCGACCAAGGTCATCACCGACGCTGAAAAGGTCATGACCAACACGCCTATCGACTCCGAGGCTCACAACTGACCCGAGCACAAAAAAATAAAACCGTCCGCCCGAAGCTGAAATCAGCATCACGGGCGGGCGTTTTTTGCGTTATTGAAGCAGTTCAGGAATCCGAAGCAGAGCCCGGCCCGTCGGCTTTGTCAGGCTCTGCAACCTCGTCAGCCGCGTCGAGCCCGTCAGCCGCCGACGGCTCGTCGGGAGCGTCGTCACCGCGCTCGAGCAGAGCTATCCTCTCCTCAAGCTCCGCGACCCTTTCCGCAAGCCCGTCCCGCTCCGAGCGCAGTTTTTCAAGCTCGGCGTTCAGCTCGGATTCCCTGCGCTCGTGTTCGCCGATGATCAGTCCGTCGAGCTGTCTCTGACGCTCAGCCGATTCTAAGCGCTCGTCGGCGATACATTTTTCTATCGGCGCGATCAGCTCTCCCGGCTCGGTATAAAAGGCCGAGAGGCAGGCGCGCGCGGCAGTCCGGGAGCTCTCGTCTCCGGTTCTGAGCGCCGAGAGCAGCATATCCCAGAGCTCTGCGCCGTCCGGGAGCATCCTCGGTATCTCCCGCGCAAAAGCCGCTCTCGCCGCCGGAACGACCCGGCAGACCCTGAAGCTGTTGTAATAGTCGTTCAGCTTCTCCGGCGTATCGCAGCGCTCGACCTCGGAATATCTGAAGCTCTCCGAAAATTCCAGCGCTTCCTTATAGAACTCTATCATCCCGGGCAGGAGCTTTTTGGTGTCCCTGACCGAGCCGCAGTATTTTGTATACAGCTCAGCCTGCTTTTCGCGCTCGTCAAAGGGGATGCGGCTCCACATCAGGAAGTCCTCGCCGCAGTCGATTCCGAACGGCTCGTCGACGTCGAAGAAGAAAACGTCAAAGGGGTCGCGTCCCTCGAATTCATCGGTATCGACGTCCTCGTCGACGACGATCAGCCGGACATTGTTCGACTGATCTCTGAAGGCTCTGATCTGCTCCGCCTGAAGATAGGTGACAAAGCCGATCTGACGTCTGAAATCGCCGGGGAGCATCGACATTATCCGGGCGAGAAGCTCCTTTGCGCTGCGGTTGAAGCTGACTCCGCCCAACGCGAGACGGATGATCACCGTCCTGCCCTCGCAGAGCTTTTCAGCCGTCGCGGCGGTTATACGGGCGTATTTGTCGCCGATCTCGACCGAGTAGTCGGGATCAAAGCTGTCCCTTCCGCGGAGATTTGCGCGGGGATACTGCTTTTTGTCGCGGCTGAGTATCGAAAGGATCTCGTTCTCGCCGCAGAACCGCGACGAAAAGAGCTTGCAGAGCAGCGTGCGCGGGTCGAGTGTCGAATAATCCTCTATCCAGCAGTGAGCGTATCTGAACTCGCGTCCCTCGCTGTAGATGCCGCACTCGCCGAACACCGCCGCTGCCGAGTCCCGCCGCTCCCTTGAAACCGGAAGCGGACAGTAGAAAAAGGATTTCGGACAGCTCTCGCCGTGCTCATAGTAGAGCTCGCCGCGCCTGACGCCGCAGAACAGATTCCTGACCCTTTCAAGAAAATCCGAATAATTCAGCGTATGGAGCCTTTCGGAAAAAAGCGCTCCGGTCTCGGGCGACAGCTCTCTCTGCTCGACGTCACGGCTGTCGCGTCCCAATATGTAATAATATCTGTTGACAGCATTGTCGCTTGCCATAGAGTTTTTCCTTTCGGTATATCAGTTGTTGTTTTCGATAATGATCCGGAGCTCGCCGTAGCAGAGCGTGAGCTTTTCTCCGGCTTTCAGCTTCAGCTTCTTCGGGAGCTTTCCGGCAAACTCCCGGTCGCCGAGCTCCGCCCGGTCGGCGCAGAGTCCGCAGAGCTTCACCGACGAGCCGAAGATCAGATGTCCGGTGAGCTTTCCGGTCTCGACGCCCAGCTGCGCTATCTCCCCGCCGTCGTTTATCCGGTTGCGCAGGAACTTCGCCGTGTCGAGCGAGTAGAAGCGTATCCGGCGTTTGTTGAGCTTTTCGTTGATTTCGAGCGGTTCCCCGCCTATCGACGCGGAGAGTATCCTCAGATAGCCGATATTGCTCTCCCGGCGGATAATTATAGTGATCAGCACTATCACGGCAAGGGCGATCGCCGCGGCGACGAGCACTCTGCGGAGATTCAGCGTCCACCAGTTGTCGGCGGTCAGCCTGAGATTTATCGCTATCGTCTCGCCCGAGCTGTCGGTGACGGTGAGCTTCAGCCGCTCGGAGCAGACGCCGCTCGGGTCGATCTCGAGCGTGTGACCCGAGAGCCTTGCCATCTCGGTCGGCGATTCGAGGCTGTAGGAAAGCTCCAGTCCCTCCGGATCCGAGAAGTACCGATCGAGCTCGTAGCTCACCGGCTGATCGTCGTATTTCACAAAGAACATGAACGCCGGAGCTCCCAGAACAAAGTGCGGAAGCTCGATGTCGTCGGTCTGAACCGGACGGCGATTCGTTATGCCGAGCGATACCGGAAGTCTGACCGACTCGTCGCCGTCGCTGATATCAAAGGTCAGCTCAACCCCGGCGGCTCTGACCCCCGCGTCGAGGATAATATTCCCGCCGTCCTCCGAAAGTCTCCAGGAGAAGCCGTTTTCACCCGGCTCGGAACCGATTTCGGAGCCTACGGCGCTGACCTCAAAGGAATCTCCGTCCGGGTCGAGCACATATTCCGAAAGCGGTATCGTGACCGACCCGCCGACCGGGCACTCGGCTTCAAAGGAGTCCTTTAGCAGCTCCGGAGCCTGATTCACGGCGCCAAACAGCCTTTCCCGGGCGGCTGATGGGTTTGACTCAAGGCTTATCGACGCGGTGAGCTCTCCCGCGCGCACTATTTTCCAATCGGCGGTGAGCGAGCTGCCGTCCGCGCCGAGGACAGCCGGAACGCTGCCGACCGTCTCGTCGCCGCGCTTTATCACGAGCCTTGCCGAGCCGTCGCAGAGCAGACGGCTTTTTTCTATTGTCCGGCCGTCAGGGCTGACGAGCCTTGCCGTCACTCTGACAATATCTCCCTTGGAAAGGCTGTCGCCCGGCTCAATCGAGCCGCTTTCTCCGGTGCGCTTTTCGACCGACCACTCGGCTTCGACGCTGAAATCGCCGCAGACATAGCTTCCGCTTCCGGCGAGCATCGACGCGGGATTTCCGCCGAGACACTCCGCGCGGCTCCTGACGCTGAAGG
>CACXED010000015.1 GCA_902766575.1 uncultured Ruminococcus sp.
AAGCTCCGCGAGATCGACCGCAAGCTCTCGGACATAGTTCCGAGGCTCGAGGCGCTCAAGTCAGACGCTTCCGAGCCGGCGCGGCGCGAGCTTTCCGAGATAATTGAGGAAGTAAAAACCATTACCATTTAATTCCGGGAGGGCGCGATGTTTCAGAGCTTAGTCGATAAGATGACCGAGGCTTTCAAGAAAATCAAGGGCAAGGGCAAGCTCACCGAGGCCGACGTCAAGGCGGGTATGCGCGAGATCAAGCTCGCTCTGCTCGAGGCCGACGTCAACTACAAGGTCGTCAAGGACTTCATTAAGACTGTCACCGACCGCGCCGTCGGAAGCGAAGTCCTCGAGAGCCTTATGCCGGCTCAGCAGATTGTCAAGATCGTCAACGAGGAGCTCTGCCAGCTCATGGGCGGAACTCAGTCAAAGCTCAATATCTCCCCGAAGCCGCCGACGATAGTCATGATGGTCGGTCTGCAGGGAGCGGGCAAGACCACTCACGCCGCAAAGCTCGCCGGAATGTACAAAAAGCAGGGCAAGCGCCCGCTGCTCGTAGCCTGCGATATCTACCGTCCCGCCGCGATAAAGCAGCTCGAGGTCGTCGGCGCGCAGCTCGAGATCCCCGTCTTTCAGATGGGCGATCAGGTAAGCCCGGTCGAGATCGCCAAAGCCGGAATCGAGCACGCAAAAAAGCACGGTCATGATATGGTCTTCATCGACACCGCCGGTCGTCTCCACATCGACGAGGTGCTGATGAACGAGCTCAAGGACATCAAAGCCGCCGTCGAGCCGACCGAGATCCTGCTCGTCGTCGACGCTATGACCGGTCAGGACGCGGTGAACGTAGCCGAGTCCTTCAACAATCTGCTCGACATCACCGGCGTTATCCTGACAAAGCTCGACGGCGACACCCGCGGAGGCGCGGCGCTGTCGGTACGTCACGTCACCGGAAAGCCGATCAAGTTCGTCGGCACCGGCGAAAAGCTCGACATGATCGAGCCCTTCTATCACGACCGCATGGCGTCGAGAATACTCGGTATGGGCGACGTGCTCTCGCTCATTGAAAAGGCTCAGCAGAGCTTCGACGAAAAGCAGGCGGCGGAGCTCGAGCGCAAGATGCGCGAGCAGACCTTCACGCTGACTGACTTTCTGGAGCAGTTCAAGCAGGTGCGCGGCATGGGCTCGCTCGACCAGCTGATGGGAATGATTCCCGGAGTGAACACGGCGGCGCTCAAGGACGTAAAGGTCGACGAGCGTCAGCTCGACCGCGTGGAGGCTATAATCCTCTCCATGACCCCGGAGGAGCGCGAAAAGCCGGACATCATCAACGCCTCGCGCAAGCGCCGCATAGCCGACGGCAGCGGCATGAAGGTCGAGGACGTCAATCGTCTCTTAAAGCAGTACGACCAGATGAAGCAGATGATGAAAAAGCTGTCGTCGATGACCGGCGGCAAGCGCTTCGGCAAAAAGGGCGGCAAGATGCGTCTGCCGTTTTAAGAAAAGCGTTTTTGCCGTATTCAATATCAAGTGAAAATTCCGTTATAAGCGGTTTTCAATAAATATTTTAATCAAAACATTTTTCGGAGGAAACTTAAAAATGGCTGTTAAACTCAGACTCACCAGAATCGGCGCAAAGAAGAACCCCTGCTACCGTGTGGTAGCGGCTGACTCTCGCTATCCCCGCGACGGACGCTTCATCGAGGTCATCGGCACCTACAATCCGATGGTAGACCCCGTTGAGTTCAAGATCGACGCTGAGAAGGCTAAGAAGTGGATCGCCAACGGCGCTCAGCCGACCGATACCGTCAGAGCTCTGCTCAAGAAGACCGGCGCTATTGACTGATAACGCGGACGTCAAAGGTCTGAAAAGGAATTTTCGGACTCCACGACTCCACAGCTACTGCGAAAGGAATGGTCACAGATATGATCGACTTGAAGCGTGTGCTTACCGATATCGCTAAGGTCATCGTCGACTCGCCCGAGCAGGTCTCTGTCACCGGCAAGACCCGTGGAAACAACGTAGTCCTCGAGCTTCATGTCGCCGAGGACGATATGGGCAAGGTCATCGGACGTCACGGCAAGATCGCAAGATCTATCCGTCTCGTCATGAAAGCCGCCGCAAGCACGGTCGGCAAGACGGTCACTGTTGAGATCAGATAGATGATCAGCATGAAATACCGCGCGGACAATCCTGTCCGCGCGGTATTTTTATTTCAGATTCGATAGATACAGCTCCTTATCGGCCGCTCCTTGCCCTGATAGACGCCGAGCCCCTCGGATACCGTCCTAAAGCCGCATTTCTCGAGCACCCGGAGCGAGGCTCGGTTCTCTGCAAGACAGACGCCGTAGATCCTGTCGATCCCGAGCGACGGGAGTATGACCGGAAGAAAGGCTCCGACCGCCTCCGTCGCGTAGCCGCGCCCGGTGAATTTTTCTCCGATGTGGTAGCCGATCTCATAGCCCTCGCTGATCGGCGACGCCTGAACATAGCCGACAAGCTCGCTCCCGAGCTTCACGGCGAGCACCTGCGGTTTTTTTAATTTCTCACGGCAGGTGATCAGATACGAAATTGTCTCTAAGGCTTCACCGACAGTTTCAAAGACCTCGTCGGGCAGATACCGCCGTGTGTCCTTATCGAGCGAGAGCCTATGCAGGCTCTCCGCCATCGACGGCTCAAGCTCGGTTATCAACAGTCTGTGGGTTTTGATGGTCATGACGCGCACCTCTCATCACGCGGTCAGACGGGCGGATAGGCATACCCAAACTGTCCCCGCGCCTCGTCGTACACAAGCTCCGCGCCGAATACCCGGCTGATAATTCCCGAGCGGCAGACCTCGAGCGGCGAGCCTGACATAACGGCTCTGCCGCCGTCGATGACCGCCGTCAGGTCGGAATAGCTGAACGCCAGCGGAAGATCGTGCAGCACCGCTATAACGCCCTTGCCGCCGTCCGCAAGCCCTCTCAGCGTCCGCATCAGCCCGAGCTGGTGCGAGATGTCAAGATAGGTCGTCGGCTCGTCGAGCAGGATGTATTCCGCGTCCTGCGCCAGCGCCATCGCGATATAGGCGTTCTGCTTCATCCCTCCCGAGAGCGACGCGAGCGGCCTGTCCGCGTATCCGAGCATACCCATCCGCTCCATCGCTTCGGCGGCGATCCTCCGATCCGCTTCCCGATATCTGCGCGGGTAGCTCAGGTGCGGGAATCTGCCGTGCAGCACGAGCTGACCGACCGTCATGTCGGGGACCGATCTCCCCTGCGGAAGATAGGCTATCCTCCGCGCGGTCTCCCGACGGCTGAGCGCCGAAAGGTCGCTCCCGTCGGCGAGAATCCTGCCGCTCTCCCTCGGGATTATACCGACGATCGCTTTCAGCAGCGTGCTCTTTCCCGAGCCGTTCGCGCCGATGACCGCCGTCAGCTTTCCCTTTGGAAAGTTAAGGCTCACGCCCTCGAGAACGCGCTTATTCTTATAGCCCGCCGAGATATTTTCGAGTTCAAGCATCCGAGTGACCTCCCTTGCCCTTTGCGAGGATGAACACGAAGAACGGCGCGCCTAAGAACGCCATGATTATCCCGACCGGAACCTCGTAGGGCGCGAAAAGCGTCCTCGCCGCCGTGTCGCAGAGACAGACAAAGCCTCCTCCGAACAGCGCGCAGAGCCCTATCAGCCCCGACGAGCGGCTCCCTGAGACCCGTCTGACCGCGTGCGGCACTATCAGCCCGACAAAGGACAGAAGTCCGGCGACGCTCACCGCCGAGCCCGCCAGCAGAGACGCTATAAGCAGAAAGACTATCCGCGCCGCTCTGGTGTTCATTCCGAGCCCCGACGCGCTCTCCTCGCCGAGGGTCAGCACGTCGAGCTCGCTCGTCAGCGTCGCAAGGACAGCCAGCGACAGGATCACTATCACCGCCGCCGGGATCAGCTTTTTGTAGGTCACGGACGAGAACTCGCCGACCCTGAAATCGCTGCTCATCACTCCGACCTCCGGGATGAGCGTGACTATCGCGTCGGAGATCGCGTTCAGAAAGCTGTTCAGCGCGACTCCGAGCAGTATCACCGTTCCGCGGGAGGCTCCGAGACCTCTCGATGCAAGGCTGACGCAGAGAACCGCCAAAAACGCTCCGATAAACGCCGCTGCCGACAGCCTGAACCCGCCGTAGATCCCGAACGCCGTGCAGAGCGTCACCGCCAGCCCAGCGCCCGCGTTGACGCCGATCACGCTCGGCGACGCGAGCCGGTTCGCGAGCACGCACTGTATCACCGCTCCAGAGACCGCCAGCGCTCCTCCGCAGACAAGGCAGGCAGCCGTTCTCGGAAGTCTCACATAGAGGAAAATCCTTCCGGCGGGCGTCTCAAAGCCCTTTGCAAAGGCTTCGGAGAGCTCGGCTATCGTCAGCCGCGTGCTCCCGAGACAGATCCCGGAAAACGCGGCGGCAATAAAGAATAAAGCCCCGGCAAGATACAGGAGCTTTATTCTTTTCTGATTATTTTTTGAGGATGTCACTGAGCTTTTCATACGCTTCGTCCCACCTTGCGTTGGGCTTCTGATTAAAGAGACGCTTTTCCATGTGGTAGACGCGCCCCTCCTTTATCGCGCCGAGACTGCTCCACGCGGGATTTTCGGAGATCATCCGGTCGAAGCTCGCAATGGCGGCTTCGGTGTCGCTGCCCATCGTCACGACGAAGATCCGGTAGGGCTCGTCGCGCAGGACGCTCTCGACGCTGAGATTTTCAAGCAGACTCTCGTCGCTGTCGGCGATGTTCACACAGCCGAGATCGGCGAGCATCTGTCCGAGCACCGTGCCGTCACTGTTCTTAGCCTTGACAAAGGTCGACGCGGCGCGCAGCACGAGCACTCTGCGTTTTTCAGACGGAATATCCGATTCGGCGAGATCGGATTTTATCTCCTCGACCCGCTTTAGCACCTCGAGCCCGTTCTTTTCGTAGAGATCGTCTCTGCCGGTAAGCTCGGTGCAGATTTTCAGCATCCGCAGATAGTCCTCTATGCCGTTCACCTCGAAATATGCTACGGTTATTCCGGCGTTTTCGAGAGCGCCCATCATCTCCACGTCGGCGGAGGTAGACGCGCTTGCCAGCACAAGCTCGGGATCGGAGCCGAGCAGCAGCTCGAGGTTCGGCGAGTGCGCTCCGCCGAGATCGACCGCTCCGTCGAGCTCGAGCTCAAAATCGCTCCATGCGTCGCTCGCCGTTGCCGAGACCTTTCCGCCCGCAAGCTGCCAGACGTCGGCAAAGCTGCCTATGAGCGCCGCGACGCGCTCGGGGGACTTTTTGACATTGACGCTCCGGCCGAGGTCGTCGGTGAAGGTCAGGCTGTCCGAGCCGACCTCAGCCTCCGCGCCGCAGCCGGGCAGAATGACTGCCGCGATCAGCAGTATTACAGTCAGCAGGAGCTTTATCGACTTATTCGCCGAGGAGCTTCTTTTCGACATATTCAAATCCGAGACGCTTTATAGTATCGGCAAAGCGCTCTCCCTTTATTCCCTCGTCGCGGAAAAGGATAATTGCTCTGTCGATGACCTGCATGACCTCGTCCTGTGAGGTGAAGATCTTTGAGAGCGGTCTGCCCATCGCGGTCTTTTTGCCCCAGCGGCCGCCGACGCAGATCTTGTAGCCCTCGCTCGCCGTCTCGAAGGCTCCGAAGGGACATTTCTTGTGGCATCTGCCGCAGCTGTTGCAGACTGCCGGATCGATGTGTATCTTGCCGTCGACGACAGACGCCGCCTTCATCGGGCAGGCGAGCTCGACCGCGCACTTCTTGCAGCCGCGGCACTTCTCAACGTCGGGAGTGAAGATGCGCTGACCGATAACGCCGAGGTCGTTGAGATCGGGCTTTACGCAGTTGTTCGGACAGCCGCCGACCGCGATCTTGAACTTATGCGGGAGAGCCGTGTCGTGATAGCCCTTGTAGAAGCGCTCGTGTATCTTCTCGCTGAGCGCGTAGGTGTCGATGAGACCGAACACGCAGGTCGTACCCTTGCAGGAGACGACCGGGCGAACCTTTGCGCCGGTTCCGCCGGTCTCGAGCCCTCTGTCCTTAAGAAAGAGTATCAGCTCGGGGATATTGTCGTAGGGAACGCCCTGGATCTCGAGGGTCAGGCGGGTCGTGAGCGCGACCGCAGAGGAGCCGTAGAGCTCGGAAGCCTCGGCGACTGTCTTCTGCTCGGCGGCGGTTATCTTGCCGTTGCGGGTGATGACGCGGACGTTGAAGATGTCCTCATAGCGCTTGTCGCGCAGACAGCCAAGTCCCTTGACCTTGGCGATCTGCTCGGGAGTCAGTTTTCCGTTTTTCGGCTCGATGCCGACAAGCTCAAATGCTTTTGCCTTATCCATGATATATATGTCCTTTCAGAATAAATTATGTCAAAAAAGTCAGCTCCGCTCGGAGCGGAGAATCGCTTCTATATAAAATAATATCACAACCTGCCGAAAAAAGCAATAACGCGAGGTCAGAATTTTCAAAATGGTAACAAAGCAAAAGAACCGCACGGAAGCAAAATAACATTGTCCCAAAAAAGACAAAATCCCCCCCGCGTAAGGGAAGATGCCATATCAAATCCGATGCCTTGTATAAAGTTTTTGGGGAAAGGGGTTAGGGGGAGGGGACTTTTTTCAAAAAGTCCTCTCCCCCCGACAAAGCAAGCGATCAAAGCTCGGCGACAAACAGTCCGCCGGCTGTGGGCTCGGGCTTGTCCTTGGCGACAGCGGTGGTGATGTAGAGCCTACCCTCGGCTTCGCAGCAGGAGGAGACGTTAGTCACAGGGACGAGGATCTCGTCGCAGAGGCTTCCGTCGGGATAGAAGACCGAGACCTTTCCGCCGTTCCACTCGGCGACGCAGAGCCTGCCGTCGGCGAGCACGCACATTCCGTCGGGCATTCCTCCGTCGGTCAGAGTGACGAAGATGCGCTCGGAGCTCACGTCTCCGGTCGCGTGGTCGTAGTCATAGGCGTAGACGTTCTTAGACGGAGTGTCGATGAAGTAGAAGGTCGCAAGATCGGGCGAGAAGCCCATGCCGTTGGAGGTTGTCGTTCCGGTTATCAGCTTGCGCCAACCGTTGTCGGTGGACTGATAGAGACCGCTCTGACCCTCCATGCGCTCGGCGTCGCCCTTTGTGCCGACGAGTATGCGTCCCTCGGGATCGACGCAGCCGTCGTTGTAGCGGAAGCGCGGGTCAGGCTCGGGATGAGCGACGAAATCGAGCGCTCCGGTCGACGGGTCGAATATGTAGATTCCGTCCTTCAGAGCGGCGTAGAGCGTTCCGTCGGGACGGAGAGCTATCCAGCCGACCAGACTCGGCATCGTATAGGTTTTGCAGGAGTGATCGTCGGGCGAGACCGCGAAAATGCGGTTCTTTCGTATCTCGATCATCCAGATAAGGCGGCGCTTCGCATCCCAGAGGGGACACTCGAGCAGCTCCGCGCTGTTGTAATAGTAGAGCTCGGCGGTTTTCATGTTCTTTAACTCCTCGATTCGGTTTTATGAAATTCCATCTTCATTATATCACATTTCCTCGGGTTTGAAAAGCCCCTTTTTCGAAAAAATTCTGCCGCTTCACTGTATTGACAGTGACGTTTCGGTGTGATATAATTATTGTGATTACTCCGGCGATTCACGCCGGATATTTTCAGGGGAGGCGCGGTATGGACATTCATGTGCTCACGCGGAGCGGCTACGACAAGATCTACTGGGGCGAGCGCTACGCCGCCGGAATATCCGACGAGGCTAAATCCCGCGGCGGAGAGGTTATCCTGCACTCCTCGTCC
>CACXED010000016.1 GCA_902766575.1 uncultured Ruminococcus sp.
GTCTGACAGATCGGCAGTTCGTACACATCTGCGAGCATCTGACGCCAGAGCGGACTTCTTGCTCCGCCGCCGCAGATTTTCATCGACTCCGGCTTTATTCCGACCTCGGCTAAGACCTCGAGACAGTCCCTCAGAGAGTAGCTGACTCCCTCCATCACCGAGCGGATCAGGTCTGCGCGTGTATGAGACGCCGAAAGCCCGATAAATGCTCCGCGGCAGTCGGGATCGGCGTGCGGAGTCCGCTCTCCCATCAGATAGGGAAGATAGATCAGCCGATTCGCTCCGATCGGTGAATTTTCAACCTCGGCGGTCATGACCTCGTACGGATCAATTCCTTTCTTCTCAGCCTCGAGCACCTCGGCGCTGCAAACCGTATCGCGGAGCCACCGCATCGAAAGCCCCGCCGCCTGCGTCACTCCCATCACGTGCCACTCGCCCGGAACCGCGCAGCAGAAGGTGTGTATCCGTCCGAGGGGATCGATCAGCGGCCGCTTCGTGTGCGCAAAGACCACTCCGCTCGTGCCGATCGTCGTGAAAGCCTCGCCCTCGGTGACGACGCCCATTCCGACCGCAGCCGCAGCGTTGTCTCCCGCTCCGGCGACGACCGGCGTTCCGGCAGGCAGACGACAGAGCTCTGCCGCTTCTTTCGTCACAAATCCGGTCACTTCGGGCGACTCATAGACCTTTCCGAGCATTTCGCGCTTTATACCGAGCAAGCCGAGCAGCTCGTCCGACCACTCCCTATGCGGAACGTCGAGCAGCTGCATTCCGCTCGCGTCGGATACGTCGGTCACGAATTCTCCGGTCAGGACATATCTTATGTAATCCTTCGGCAGCAGGATATGTCGGCACCTGTCAAAAATCTCCGGCTCATGCTTTTTCACCCAGAGCAGCTTCGACGCGGTAAAGCCGGTCATCGCCGGATTTGCGGTGATCGAAATAAGTCTCTGTCTGCCGACCAGCGCTTCAAGCTCGCGGCACTCCTCGCCGGTGCGCTGATCGCACCAGATAATCGCCCGCCGCAGAACCTCGCCCCTCTCCCCGAGCATCACAAGCCCGTGCATCTGTCCGGTGACTCCGAGCGCGGCGACCGAGCCGACCGGAATCTTAGAGCTGACCTCCGAAATCGCTCCGAGCGCGGCTCTGCGCCAATCCTCGGTATCCTGCTCAGCCCAGCCGTTTTTCGGCTGATACATCGGATAATCGACTGTCTTTGACGCGACCCTGCGCCCCAGCTCGTCAAAGAGCGCCGCTTTGGTTCCCGACGTTCCGACGTCTACGCCGATAAGATACCTCATGAGCGTTCACCGAACAGGATATCGTTTACTATGCTCTCAAGATATTCCTGCCTGCCGCTGATATTCGTCGTGATATCCCCGAGCTCTCGCGCGTATGCGTCGAGCTCGTCGAGCGTGACTGTCCGGTCGGAAATTTTCTTTCCGATTCCGGTCGAATAGCTCGAATAACGCTCCTTAAGAAATGTGTCGAGCCTGCCGTCCTCGATGATCTCGGCGGCTTTGATGAGCCCGAGCGCGAACGCATCCATTCCGGCTATGTAGCCGAGCGCGACGTCCTCCCACGTGAACGAACCTCTGCGCACCTTTGCGTCAAAGTTCAGTCCGCCGTTCGTGAAGCCCCCGGCGCGCAGAACCTCGAGCATACAGAGCGTCGTGTCGTAGACATTCGTCGGGAACTGATCGGTGTCCCAGCCGAGCAGCATATCGCCCTGATTCGCGTCGATCGAGCCGAAAGCGCCGTTCACCCGAGCGACGCAGAGCTCATGCTCAAAGGTGTGTCCGGCGAGCGTCGCGTGATTTGCCTCGATGTTGAGCCTGAAATCCTTATCGAGTCCATGCTTTGCGAGAAATCCGCAGACCGTCGCCGCGTCGAAATCATACTGGTGCTTGGTCGGCTCCTTAGGCTTCGGCTCGATGTAGAAATCGCCCCTGAAGCCCTTTTTGCGCGCGTAGTCTGACGTGAGCTTCAGGAGAAAAGCGAGATTGTCAAGCTCTAAAGCCATGTCGGTGTTCAGCAGCGTCTCATAGCCCTCGCGACCGCCCCAGTAGACATAGCCCTGCCCGCCGAGCTTTATCGTGACGTCGAGAGCTTTCTTGATCTGAGCCGCGGCGAAGGCAAAGACGTCGGCGTTCGGCGCAGTTCCCGCGCCGTGCATATACCTCGGGTTTCCAAAGCAGTTCGCCGTTCCCCAGAGAACCTTTTTGCTGTGCTCACGCATCAGTTCGGCGATAAGGTCTGAGATAATGTCAAGCCTCTCGCAGCTCTCGCCGAGCGTTCTTCCCTCGGGAGCGATGTCCCGGTCGTGGAAGCAGAAATAGTCGATCGACAGCTTGTCCATGAACTCGAAAGCGGCGTAGGCCTTTGCCTTAGCGATCTCCATCGGATCGGACTCGCCGTAGGTCTTGACATTCGTCCCGACTCCGAACATATCGGTTCCGTCGGCGCACATTGTATGCCAGTAGGACATCGCGAATCTGAGGTGCTCGCGCATCGGCTTGCCGAGGATCACCCGCTCGGGATCATAATGGCGGAAAGCGAAGGGGTTGTAAGATTTCGCTCCCTCATATCTCACATACGGAATCTGCGGAAAAAATTCTTTCATGACGGTTCTCCTTTTTTGTTTTATGAGAATATTATACCGCGCGGGGCTTGCGTTTTCGCGCCATTTGTGATATAATATACAGACAGAATTTATGTTAGGGAGAAAAACTATGTTCTACGAATCGCAGCACACGCTCGCAGCCGATTACTTCCACTCGGCGATCAATGTCGACCAGAACTATCCCGCGCATCTGCATCACTGCTTCGAGTGCATCTGCGTGACCGAGGGCGAGATGACGATCACAGTCGGAAAACGCGAGTATCGGCTTTCGGTCGGAGACGCGGTGATGGTCTTTCCGAATCAGATCCATTCGCTGAAAACGAGCTCGCATTCAAAAAATGTCCTCTGCATCTTCTCGCCCGAGCTGGTCAGCGCCTATTCGTCGGGCGTCGCTGAGCTTCTGCCCGAGGACAACTCCTTTCGCCCCGAGAGCTTCTATATCGAAAAGCTGCTTGAATGTAAAAAGGACGTCGGCAAGACGGCGCTTAAGGGACTGCTCTACTCGCTCTGCGCCGATTTCGACCAGAGCGCGGTATATAAAAAAGCCCCGGCAGCGCCTGACACGCTGCTCGGGACGATCTTCGGGTTTATCGACAAAAATTACGATTCAGACTGCTCGCTCGACGCTCTGGCGAGATTTTCGGGCTACGGCTACACATATCTTTCGTCATATTTCCGAAAGGCGGTCGGGACGACCTACAACGAATATGTGACCAGCTACCGGCTCGGAAAGGTCTGCTACTTACTCGAGAACAGCGATCTGAACGTCCTTTCGATATCGAACGAGTGCGGATTCGGATCGCTCCGGAGCCTGAACCGGAACTTCAGGGACAAGCTCGGCATGACTCCCGAGGAGTACCGACTCGCGGCAAAGCGCAGGCTGTGAAAGCTGTCCTGAAAAGTCGGGCATTTTAGCGCCGACATATTCGGCTAATCAGCTAATATCGCTTCCATGTTGTCGATTATAAAATGCTGGGCGTCGATTGTATACAGCGTCGCGAGATAGGGCCCGCGCAGGCCGTTACGTTCCTCCTGATAGATACCAAGCTCATTTCCGGCCTTTGTCACATACTTTCGGGTTTTGCCGAAGGAATCCACCCTTTCCTCCAAAAAGCCGTGAGCCACAAGCCATCCGGTTATTCGGCTCGAGGAGAGCTTTTTGGTGTTTTCATCGGCGGACAGCGCTGAGATCCGATCGGCTATCACCGAGATGAGAAGCGGTTCCTGCGAATATTCGTATTTTTCAAGCTGCTCGCGCGAAATGCTGAACGCCCTTTTCCGACTATGCGGCTCGGCCATGCGGGGATTCTGAAGCACCTTTTCCAACACGCCCGACACATAGAACAGGCATCTTGAAATGCGGACGTTATTCACGATATCATCTTCTCTAAGCGGCTCATCCGTCAGAGGATTGATTCCGTTCGCCAGCTTGTCTATATACAGCTTGGCTCTCTGCATGATTTCCTGATCTGTAGCTGCCATATTTTTCTCCTTTTCGCCGCCCTCCGAACCTGAGCTATGATAAGCTCAGCCGTTCAGCCATGCGGCAGATAAATTTTCATTTTGTCTGTTTCAGCAATTTTACGACTCCGGCTCATTCAGCGTTATGAATTTTCTGAAGGAAATATCGTGAGAATATATCAGATTCGGCGAATAGCCGAAGACGTAAGCGCTGTACTCCGCTCCGACGAGCGTCCCATGGAGAGTCCTCGGCGGGATGATCAGCACCTCGCCTTCGCGGAGTGTGAACCTATTATAGCATAAATTCAAGCAAATTGATATAGTAAATCTATGCAAAAAAACTAGATTAGGAGAATGATTATGAGAAAATCTGCATCATTCATCACCGCACTGCTTATCCTTGCCCGGCTCGCCGCCCGAGACGCTGAACTTCAACGGCGCGGAGATCACGATCCTCTACCGGCTCGAGCAGGGCGAATGTTCCGGGGAGCAGAACGGCGAGATCGTCAACGACGCGACAACTCAGTACAACGGTATGAAGGACGATTTCGGAGTACTTCCGTCTCGGTTGAGTTTTTATTCCTTTATAAGCTCAAATGACTTGACACAGTGCCGAAAATATGTTAAAATATTATTGGCGCAAATGCCGGAATTTTGACTTTGAAAGAAGGATTGTTAATGGAAAAAATGCTTGAAAATCTGCTCGCGCTCATCCCGACGGTCTGCGGAAAGATCGTACTCGCTCTGCTCGTTCTGATAATCGGACGGATCATCATAAAGGCGATCGTCAAGCTCGTCAAGAAGGGCAAATTCATGAACAAGACCGAGGGCGAAGTTCAGAGCTTCACCGTCAGCTTTGTGAGCATCGGACTCAACGTTCTGCTGTTCATCTCGATCATCGGAATCCTCGGCGTGCCGATGGCGTCGATCATCACGGTGCTGGCTTCGGCGGGCGTAGCCGTCGGACTGGCGCTTCAGGGCGCGCTGTCGAATCTCGCCGGCGGAATCATGCTGATGCTGTTCAAGCCCTTCCACGTCGGAAACTATGTCGAAGCCTCGGGCGTCGCCGGAGTGGTGCAGGAGGTCACGCTGTTCTACACCGTATTTCTCACCCTCGACAATAAGCGCGTGACCGTCCCGAACGGTTCGCTGATGAACGCGAATGTGGTAAACTACTCCTCCGAGGAGCTTCGCCGCGTCGATCTGACCTTCAGCTGCGCTAAGTCTGAGGATTCGGGCAAGATCCAGAGCCTCATGCTCGACGCGATGAACAACAACGAAAAAGTCCTTAAGGATCCCGCGCCCTTTGCACGGCTTTCGGGCGGAACCGACACTTCGATGGTCTTCACCGTCCGCGCATGGTGCAAGAACGCCGATTATTGGGACGTATATTTCGACCTCACCGAGGCTATCACCAACAGCTTCGCCGGCTCGGGCGTAAAAGCTCCGGCGATCCGCGTCGTATCGAACGACTGAGAAAAATCCGCGGCGAGCCGCCGCTCCCTTACTCGCGCTTGGCGTTTGTGCTGATTTGAAGTCTCACCTCGCGCTCGCGCCGCCTACCGGCGGCTTTGTTCCTCACCCACTCACGTGGGTGAGGAAGTGCTGGCTATAATCAAAAATCATGGGGGCTGTCGCTTTTTGCGACAGCCCCTTTCTCTGCACTTGGAATTGTTCGGTATTGCCTTATTATCCGAAAAAATTTATCAAAAAGCATTTACTGATCCATCAGCCTGCTGAGTTCTTCTTCGGCCTTGTTCGGCGACGCGGTGTAGGTCGATGCGAAATTATCGCTCTCCGAGTAGATGATATCAAGCATAGCCTTGGAGCTCTCGCCGCGCGATACCTGTGGTCTTTGCAGGCGTGCTTGAGGTGTCCGAGATGCCCGAGGTCGTTTCTTCAGCCGCGCCGCCCGAACCGCAGGCTGCGGTCTGAAGCAGAAGCGCTGCAAGCAGGAGCAGAGTAGTATGCCGTCACATTGAAAACACGGCGATGGCTTTCTTCGCGTCCTCTTTCATCGCGTTCATAGCCGCGACCTCAATGTCGTGGAAAAACGTCTTGTCAGATAGTTCCGCCGCGGCCGTTCCGCCGGCCTTCGCCATGTAGGTGTAGTAGTTAATTTTGCGGATGCCCAGCCCGATCACCTTTCTGTAATCCTCGTGGCTCACGCCGCTGCCGCCGTGCATGACGAGCGGAATTGACACTCTGCGCTTGATTTCCGCAAGCCTTTCAAAATCGAGCTTCGGCTGCTTCAAGTAAAGCCCGTGCGCCGTTCCGAACGCGCAGGCGAGGGCGTCGATACCGGTCTTTGCGGCGAAGCTTTCTGCGTCGGCAGGGTCGGTGTAGACGCTCGCTCCGCTGCCGCTTCCCGATTCCCGCGAGCCCATCGAGCCGATCTCAGCCTCGACCGATACGCCGTATTTTGCAGCGGATTCTACGATAATAGACGTATTTGCGTAATTCTCGTCCTTGGGCAGCTCCGAGCCGTCGTACATCACCGAGGTGAAGCCCAGCTCAAGTCCCTTTTTGACATAGTCAAGGTCTGTGCCGTGGTCGAGATGAACGCAGACCGGAACGCTCGCCCTGTCAGCCATAAAGAGCATGATCGGAGCGATCTCGTCCATTCTGCAAAGCCCCATCTCCTCATGCACCTGCGCGTGCATGAGGATCACCGGCTGCCCAAGCTCCTCGGCAGCCGAGATGACCGCCTTTATGCTCGCGAAATTCGGCGTGTTGAACGAACCGACCGCGCACTTTTTCGCTTCCGCGATTTTCAGAATGTTTTTTAATGATACCAGCATTTTTATGCCTCCAGAAATTCAAATCTTATAGCAAATTCTCTCACTTCGCCGGGTTCCAAGAACTCCAGCAAGCCCTTTTCACGCATAGCCGCCCGCCCGTCCGGCAGACAGTTTCCCGGCTCGAGCCCGAGCACATATTCGTACTCGCCCATCATCTTCCACTCGGTGAAATATTTCAGCTCATCGGAATCGTAGCGGATGCTGACTCCTTTTTTGATATCGCTGTTGAAGATCGAGACGCAGGTCTGACCGTTCAGGGTATGGTAATAGCATTTTTCCTCATAGCCCCTCTGAGGCGCTTCCATCCGGGTGCAGCTTTCGATTCCCTCTGCCGCGTGGGCGTTTCTCGGGGCAACCTTAGTTGACGGTATTGTAACCTCTGCGTTCTCCGACAGCAGCGGATAGCCCATGTTGCAGTGATAAAGCAGCTCCAGCGGCGACGCCTCCGAGCCGATGTTCCTTATTCTGTCGGTCAGGAGTATCTCGTTTCTGTCGAGCGGACAGCTATATTCCCGCTCGAGAATCAGCTTGTGGGAGAACAGCGCCGCGTCGCGAACGGTCAGCGCGATATTTATGCTATTATCGTCGGCGCGATAGGAATAGCTCTCGCAGGGCGTATTCGATATAGTGCCGTGGAGCGGCAGAAGCTCGCCGTCGTCCTCGCAGGGAGTTCCGACTGCGGTCAGCCCGCAGGTCGTGAAAAATCCGGCGGTAAAGGATTTCAAAAATCCGTTGCCGACATTATCATAATACTTCGGCGAGACATAGCCGCAGGGAGCAAAATATCCCATGTTGTCGCCCTTGAAGCTGAGTCTGGAAATGTCTCCGCACCGGTCGAGCGAGATCTCAAACTCGAGCCCGCAGCCGTTTCTGACCGACAAAATTCTCATTCCGTCGGCTTTTCCGCCGACAAGCCGCATTTCTCTCACGCCGCAGAGCTGCTGCTCATGCCCGATGTATTTGTTCATGCTCATAATAATGGTCTCACCGCCTTGTATATTTTTTCGTAGCGTTCATAGTTGCTCCGATACTTTTCGTGCCTTGCCGGGTCGGGATAATAGGTCTTGCCCTCTTTTACCATAACCGCTCTCGCCGCGTCGAGATTGGCAAACGCTCCGACCGCCGTACCCGTCAGCATGATCGTCCCGACTGTCCCGACCTCCGGCGCGAACAGACTTGTGATGGGCAGTCCTAAAATATCCGCTTTCATCTGAAGCCAGACTTGAGACATTGCTCCGCCGCCGGTCGCATAGAGCCTTGACGGCTTGATGCCCGATTTTCCCAGCCGATTCAGATTCAGCAGAATCTCGTAGGTTACGCCCTCCATTATCGCCTTGTAGATATCGGCTTTTGTCGTCTCCATCGTCACGCCGAGGAAAACCGCTTTCGACCCGTTGTCCATGTACGGAGTCGCCGCGCCCGCGAAATGCGGCAGGACGAGAATTTCCCCCGGCTCGCTGTCAACCGCCTTATCAAGCTCCTTATAGGATTTGTCCGGCGCGAAATTATCCCTGAACCATTTCAGCGCCGCGCCGCCGGTGAACGAGAAGGCGTAGCAGACATATTTTCCGTCCTCGACATAGGGAACGACGGCGTAATTATCCTCATAAAGCTCCCGGCTGTCGGGTATCGAGCCGAAAACCGGAGTTATGCACTCGACCGTCCCGGTTCCGTCAACCGCCAGACCGTTTTCAAATACTCCCGAGCCTGCCGCCGAAGCGACCTGATCGTGACAGCCGCTGACGATGATCGTATCGGACAGCCCAAGCTCACTCGCCAGCTCGGGTCTGACCCTGCCGGCTATGCTGCCGCTTTTTACGACTGTTGACATTTTTTCTATTTCGATTCCCGCCAAGTCAAAGATTTCGCGGCTCCAATCGCATTTTCTGATATCGAGCCCCATCGTCCTTGCGGCGAGCGAACGGTCGATCTGCGCGGTTCCGGTCAGCATATACACGATAAAATCCTCAAAAAGCATTATCCGCACGGCTTTTTCGTAGATATCGGGTCGGTGCTTCTTTATCCACATTATTTTCGGAATACTGTACATCGCGTGAGGCTTTACGCCCGCAATTTCCATTATCCTCTGCGAATCGAACAGCTCCGCTTCCTCTGTTCCCCTCGGATCGGTGTAGAGTAGAGAGGGGCAGAGTATTTCATCATTGCCGCCGAGCATCACAAAGGTTTCGCCGAAGGTCGTTATGCCGATGGCGTCGATATTTCCGATTCGGTCGGTCGTGCTTTTTATCAGCTTTTTTATGCCGTCCCAGATGAGTCTACCGTCGATCTCATGCTCCCCGGCGTTCCGGCTGACCTCGTATGTCAGGTATTCGCTCGCGAGCATTTCGCCCTTTTCGCTGTAGACCGTCAGCTTGCAGCCGGTCGTTCCCACGTCGATACCGCCGAGCTTCATGATTCATCAGCTCCTTTCATAAACGCGATTTCAGTCGATGCTGACCACATCGTAGCCGAGATAATACCTGAACGCTTCCTCGAGTATCGCCTTGACATGACCGTTCGCGACGGTCGTATGGTGCTTGAAGCCGCCCCTCGCGAGCTTTATCAGCTTGTCCTGCAAATTCTCAATTCTGGCA
>CACXED010000017.1 GCA_902766575.1 uncultured Ruminococcus sp.
AAAAACCGAAAGAAGGCAAACGAAATGACAACTTACAGTAAAGAATTCAAAGCAGAAGCACTCCGCTTATCGAACGAGATCGGAAATAAGAAAGCCGCCGAACAGCTATGGATACCGTATTACACGACCCTGTCAACCCAATTGTGTATACATTCCAAAAAAATTTACAAATCCCATCCATTGCCCCGGAGCAAATCGAGCTTACCGCGGATAACACTCCAGTTTGGATAAGGCATAGTCCATTTTTTGACAACATCGAGCGTACGAAGATAGAGAATCTTCATCAGAACCGCTTTCTCGAGCGCGCGACGTCATGCGAGCCTTCTGGGATCAGTTCAGGCTTGTGTTCTCCAATCCGGTCGCGTGGTATACTTGAAAACAGAGAAATCCCCGTCAGTGCTGAACAAATCCGACATAGCCAAAATATACAGATTCCCGTCCTTCAGCGCATAAAGCTTTCCGTCAGCCGTTTTGAGCAAAATCTGCGAAGTTGCCGTCGGCTGTAATATCTGAACAGTTTCGCCGCCGTTCACCACGATTTCATCGGTATAGTATTTGTCAATCGTCGGAATAGTACCGATATCTTTTCTGAACCCCAATACGACCGTCTTTCTGCCATCATAACCGAGCGTTTCCTCGAGCTGCGGACCGAATATTCCCGAATAGGGTCCATCCTGAAGATTTACGAACAGCATATCCGCTTCAACCAAAGGATCGTCTGTCTGCATTACATTTGTTCCATCCGGCATCAGGAATCTTCTGACCGGAATGTAATCGTCCGCAAGCTGTACAACCTTTCGCTCGCTGCCCTTAAACCACCAGTTCTTCTGAGACGGATAGAAATAATACTTCTCCCTCTCATACTTCGCGCCGGCCAGCCTGCCGATTCTCGCTTCGTGCTTTTCGAGATAAGGCTTCCACCAGTGCCATTCCTTTTCGTTTTCGATAGTCGAATAGGTTTTGCCGAGTATGCCTCCGATGTCAAATCTGTCCGCAAGCAGAAAATTGAATCCGCCTTTCATGCCAACGTCAAACATTCGGTCGAAATGCGCGTTGAAATATTCCTCCGATGGATAGCTCCATTCCTTGCTGTCATATTTCAGCATTATATTTTCTTCGGTATTTGTTTCGGTTATTATTCTCCACGCGGTTCTTGTAAACTGATCGGCAAGAGCGCTTGTCGCCGCCGCTCTTGCTGTAGTCGCTTCGAGCGTGCCGTAGGTTTCGCAGCCTACGCCGTCAAAGCCGCCGGTCAGCTCACGGTTGATAAGATACTCCCGCTGAATCGAGCAGTGCTTGAATATGACCGGAACATCAACGCCCGCTTTAATCGCATCGGCGACATCATTGTTAAATTCACAAAACAGCTGATCGCGTCCCATCAGATAGTCGTTCCACAGCAGGCTCCTGTGCGTATCGGCCCTGTAAATCTTATCGGGATTATCGCCGTCAAAGCTGTAGGTGTAGGATATACCGCCGTCCTTTGCATCCTCGGTATAAATTGGAACAAGCCTTGACGCTTCCTCAAAGGATTCAACATCCACAAGCCACGCCTTGCGCAGATTTTCAGCTGTACGATACTTCTTTTCAAGCCAGCTCTTATACAGCTCGTTATATACCTTGTCGTAGATTCTGATTCCTTCCGCGTTGTTGTAAAAGCCCATTTCGTTGTTGATCGGGTCTACAACAAAGCGGAAGTTTCTGCCGAAACGGAGATTCTGCGCATAATTTCTTGCAATGTCAACATTCTTATCCCATGCGGACCAGAAATTGAAATCGACGATCTGAGATACCGTGTAACGCGGAATGAAGTATACCGTATGGCTTTTTCCGTTCTGAATCCTTATGTCCGCGTCATATTTCAGCCTGTTGTCCTCGGCTGCCGAGAGAGTTCCGCTGCCGATACACACCGCTTCGTTTGTCTCATCATCGACGGCCAGATAAGCGCAGGATATATGCTGCTTATGATTATATGTGTAATATCCGGAGGTCGTCGTGATATGCCCCGATTCGGTGACATTTTCGACTTTGATCCGGTCATTGACGGCTTGCGGCGCGTATACCGTATAATCTACCCGGTTCATTCCGCCAAGCTGGGTTCCGTATCTCCAGCCTGTGCTTTCAAGGTAGTCAAAGAAATATTCCCATGCGTATGTCGGGACGTCATATCCCGCTCTTACCGGATTGACATATAAATCCCGTATACCGAGACTGCGCAGTTTGTCAAGATCAGCCTTATCTGCTTCAAAATTCGCCCGGTTTACCGCGTCATTTTCGGGATTGAAGTTTACTATGAACTGCGAGCAGAACATTCCGCCCATGGGTATATACGGCTCTCCGTCCCAGATTGCCGCGCCCTCCTGACTTATATACCAGAATGAGCATGAGCCGTCCTTTTTCGATGAATAATTGCCGTAGGACATCGGCTTGTAGTATTTATCTCTGACGCTTTCAGCTCCGATTATTCTGATATCAACTTCATCGCTTTGACTTTCATAATGATGAACTCCCAGCTTTGCCGTGTAGATTCCGGCGGGTATATCTTTGTCGATCACACCGCTGCATTCGATTCTTCCGTTTGCCGCTGCGGTATGTGTTTCGACAACTCCGTACAGCAGTCCGTCTTTCCACAGCGAAACATATACATCTGCCTGCTCATCGGCGGTTAAGGTCACATTTGCGGAAAATGACAATGTTCCGCCTTTTTCTGCGGTCTCGGGCATAGCTATGTCGGTTATTCTTGCGATATAATGATTGACTTTTTCCATTTTATGTCTCCTGAAATTTATTTCTGTATGCTTTTCTTTTTTCGCATTAACAGGCTCCTTATATACTAAAAAGGATCAGAGTGTATCCGATCCTTTTTGCCATTTTGAGTTGGAGCTTATTTGCCGTAATTCTCGAAATAATCTATTACCTTCTGATAGTGCGTGGTTATCGACGATTCATTTGCCGCCCAGTAGGACTCAAAATTCGTGTTGTTGTCGTGAACGAGCCGTTCAAATATAAACGATGCTCCCTTCCAGCCATCGTAAAAATATCCGAGGTCGAACACTCGCGAATTGACAACCAGATCGATCATCGCAATGGATTCGTTGTCACGTGTATACTTGGTCTTGAGCGCGGTTTCGTAATATGCGGGCATTACCTTTTTATAGCTCTCGGCGCAGAGCGCTTCGGTTATGATTCCGCTGCGTTCAATATCCGGAGCGGTCACGGGTATGCAGAGAACCTCATGGAATCCGTCAACCATAGTGCTGTAATTCTCCTGCGCTTCATCCCACTTGGGATAGGGGATCACTCCGTAGTCATCCTTCATGTCGCGGAGGTAAGCAACCGTATCTCCGAGCAGAGCGTTGATGAATACCGCTCTGCCGTCTTTGAAGCAGTTGACCGAAAAATTAAAATCGTAATTTGCGTCAGTGGTATAGAGATATATGCCGCTGTTGTCATGGAAGAACGAGCAGAGCTTCTGTACCATATCATTTGTCTTTTCCGAATGATATACGAGATCAATGCCACCCGACTCGTTTCTCTGGAGGACGTGTCCGCCGAATGCCCAGAGATAAGCGTTTAACGGAGAAAACTGTATTGACACATAGCCAAAAAAGTCCTCGCCGTCAATCTCTCCGTTGGAGTTCAGATCGGAATACGTATCCTTTGTCAACTCAAGCGCTTTGTCGATTGTCCACTTTCCGTCGTTTACGATGCCGTATATATCCCCGAGATTATAATCCTCGGCAAGTCTTTTGTTATATAATACGCAATAGGTGCCAATGAGCGCCGACAGCACGCAGTCTCCGACCGCGAGCGGGCATACGTTGTCGACAGTCATATCCTCAATATTGGAAGCCGACCACCACGGCTTCTCAAAATTCACATACGGTACATCATACCAGTTTTCGAAAAGCCCCATAAGCGCTATGTTTCCGGTCTGAATGACATGAGTCATGCATAGATCGAGAGTATCGTCGCCCGACTGAACAATGTTTGTTATTTTGCTGTTCAGCGAAGCGTGGTCGCCGGTGACAAGCTCAAGATCTATCTTGAAGCGCTCCTCAACCGCGAGATTGCGCTTGTAAATCGCGTCATCTATGACGTCTCCGCTGGCTTCATCCTGCAGTAACGTCCATTCGAAATCGGTTTCGGTTGCTATAGTGAACGGAGCGTTGTCATATGTCTTGTCGGGAAGCTCATCGTCTATCGCCTCACGTTCCGCAACAGGATCGATCGGTTCGGTTACGTCCGGCTGGCTGTCATTACCGGTGGCTGATGTGGTATCAGTGTCTCCGTTGCCGTTACCGCAGGAAACCACGCCTGCGATTATAGCAGAAAGGAGAATGATGCTGAGAGTTCGTTTTGTTCCTTGTTTCATTTTTTATCTCCTTATTTAATCTTCTTGTTTAATCTTCGCCGAACACATTTTTCACAGCGTTGAGATATCCGTAGCCAAAAAGATTATCGGGCTGAAGATAGCTCGTCTCGGTCCATTCGTTCCAGCTGTTTATCGTAATGAGCGGATGAATATTGTGTCGGTCGATGAAATTCTTCGCCTCTGTGAGGGCTTTTTCAAAGTTTTCAGGCGTATTGTTCTTACAGATCGTAGGCATAAAACGGTTATGATTCGCTCGTGGATTATTATCCCAGCCTATCGATACCTGCGGGAAATACGGGAAGCCGAGGGATTCTTCCTCCGCTTCCCATTCCTTTACCGCATCGGGTATAACCTCGGCATAGTCCCTGTCCATATTGGTAAAAGCGAGGAACTGATAGTGCGTCGCGCTGTCAAAGCGTATCTTCCGGAATGCTTCGCGCATATCGACGTCGCAGAACAAGCCGAAGCCCATGTAATCGGCTGTGCAGCCGATAAGATTGAGCTGCAAATGTAAATCCGGAAAGCCTGCCTTTTTCGTCTGCTCCCTGAAATAGCCGAGCGCATCCGCGGTCGCGTCCAGTCCACCCAGCCCTTTCACGAGGTTCTGGAAAAAGTGAATGTTGAACACCGGGCAGCCGTCGATTTTATAATAGTTTTCACAGCTGAAGTATTTGTCAATGATCCGGTTTACGACAGTCTCAAATTCTTTTCTGTCCACCTTACCGTCCCAGATGCAATGCTCTGTTTCGTGTGTCAGCCTTTTGTCCCAGAATGAAGTCGCGTCATGATTTGCCCAGGTGAGATAGAACTTCATTTTCTTATTGTTCCGGGCTTTCAGAAACCCGTTGTCGAGGCACTGCTCAAGAAACGGTCTTTTGTCGTACCAGTACCAGTCGTAGATGAATACGTTGACTCCATGTGAAACAGCGGCTTCGATCTCCATCTCCATCACGAACGGATCCGCCTCGTTGACATAACCCCACACCGGCTTTCTCGGCCAGTTATGCTCGGGGAATTTCTTTTCGGCGGTCATCACCGACTGCCATTCGCCGATACCCTTGTCCCAGAATATATGCGCTCTCGGCTCATCGCCTGTATACGCGGGCCATATGTAGGCGGCGACGTCATATTTTTGTGCCATATTCATTTTTCCTTTACTTAAAGGTAAGTGATTTTTGCAGCTTGCAATCTGTAAAAATAATTATACATCCGAATCGGCGATTTTTCAATCGTCTTTTTTTATCTGTTCGGTCAGGGGGTAGTCTTTTTTTACCCTTTCGCTTTTTCTGAACGCCGACGGGGTGGTGCCGGTGATCTCACGGAACTTCTTATAGAAGTGCTTCTTTTCGCTGTAGCCGACGCGGCGGCAGATTTCCTCAACGCTGACGTCGGTATCACGGAGCAGTCTTACCGCTTCGTCTATCCGCTTTTTCTGGATATATGAGATCAGAGTCATGCCGTAGCATTCCTTGAATATCCGGCTGAAATAGGAGGTATTGTAGTAACAGCGCTTTGCGAGATCGCTCACCGAGAGCTTTTCAAAGCAGTTGTCCTCGATGTATCTGAGTATCTCCGGAGTGATCCGCTGCATATGGTTGATGACGCTCAGATTTTCATCAGACGCGCGGAATTTCCGGAAAACGAGGACGAGCAGATATTGCAGAAGCCCTTTCAGCGCCGTGCGGTATCCGATCTGTTTTGCGTAATATTCACTCAGCATATCGTCCAGCATCTTTTCAACATCGATTACCTCGCTGCCATCAAAGTGTATATGCGGCTTTATGTGTATATCTTCGCCCGCGAAGTCCTCAAAGAGCGAAATTGCCAGCATATCCAGCGCGTTGTCCGAATCTATAAGCTCTGAAGAAATAAATTCCGGCTGGATGAGTATGTTCACATATGTCAGCGGTTCGCTGCAGACATAGGAGTGAGTCTGACCGAAATTGACGAAAAGCAGACTTCCCTTATCG
>CACXED010000018.1 GCA_902766575.1 uncultured Ruminococcus sp.
AAGCAGTATTCCGAGCGTCGCGGCAAACGACATCAGAAATCCCGCGTCGGCAAGAGCCGCCGGATCGGCGAGGACCATCAGATATCCCACGATAAAGAGCGCGGTGATCCGGTCAGAGTCGCGTCCTATCCTCCCGGCAAGCAGCGTCAGGGCAAGCATCGACGCCGCCCGCAGCAGCGAATAGGGAAATCCCGCAAGAACGAGAAAACCGAGCGCGACTGTCGCCTCTGCCGCAGTTCTGTATCTCCGACGCACGCCGAGCCTTTTCAGCAGCCGCTCGAGCGTCAGACACAGCACCGATAGATGCAGTCCGCTCAGCGCCAGAAGATGCGACACTCCCGATCTTTCCATATCCCGCCTGAGTATCCCGAGCTCACTCCGGTCGGACAGCAGCAGAGCCTTGACAAGCCCGGCGGTTTTGCTGTCGGTGAAAAGCGATACCGCAGCCGCCGTCTCCCGTCTCAGCTTTGAGAGCAGCGCTCCGATACGGCGCGCCGAGCCGACCGTCTCAACCTCGCCTGAGAGACGGCAGGCAAAGGTATATCCCGACGAGATAAGGTCTCGGTCGGTCTGCCCGTAGTCGGAATAGACCTCTCCGAGCGGCTCAAAGCCGGCGCAAAGCTCGATACGGTCGCCCGCCGAAAGCCCCGGCGCGCTGTCGCAGAGCAGCAGTCCCCTTGCAGACGAGCGCTCGCCGTCTATCGACACAAGCGCGACGTCATAGGACGCCGACCAGCCCGACTCATGTCTGACCCCGATAACGTCCGCGCAGAGACGATGCTCTCCGGCTCTGCGTTCAAAGCCGCCGACCGAAAGATCGTAGAGCGCCGATGTGCTCAGAAGCTGGAGCATCGTCAGCGCTCCGGCGAGCAGAACAAAGGAAAAGGCGTTCAGCGTTGCGATCCTGCGTCCGGGACGGCGGCTGAAATACAGCGCCGACAGCAACGACGCTGTCAGCACGGCGATCATCAGCGCTATCCTGCCGAAAAAGCCGGCAAAGGAAGCCACCATCGCTGCGAGCAGACTTATCCCTACCGCGAGAGCCGCCGGTCTGCGCTCAAAAAAATTCATCCTGACGCCTCCTTGCCGATCGGTCGGACGCTCCGGCTCTAGCTCGAAAAACGAGCCGCTCGAAAAACGCGCCGCCCGAAAACCGCGCCGCCCGAAAACCGCGCCGATAAAATTAAATTCATAGATTCTGCATTGATTTTGCAGCCGGACAGTGGTAAAATATCATTAAGGAAACACACATCGGGAGGCTTAAAATCCGATCTATGGAAGAAAATAATTCAAAGGTGCTCGACCGCGCGCTCACCCTGCTCGAAAAGCTCTCCGAGCTCGGTCAGTGCGGCGTGAACGAGCTTGCAAAGGAATGCAATCTCAGTCCGGCGACGTCCTTTCGTCTGCTCCGGACCCTCTGTTCCCACGGCTGGGTAAGGCAGTCCGCCGACGACAAATACTCGGTCGGGATCAGATTATCGTATATACAGTCGCAGAGGAGCTTTCTCGCGGCTCTGCGGGAGGTCGCGTATTTCAGGATGGCGAGCCTTTCGGAGTCGGAGCACGAGGCGATGAACCTCGTCGTCCGGGATCTCTGCAGATGCTACATCCTCGGTCAGTCGCGCACAAGCAAGATCGTCGATTACGTCCCGCCGGTCGGAACCGAGCTCCCGTTCCACGCCAGCGCCTGCGGCAAGGTGCTGCTCTCCGAGCTCCCGGAGAACATACAGTCTCACATTCTCGACCGGATCGACTTCCGACGCTTTACCGACAGCACGATCTGCGACCGCGAGACCTTTGTCTCGGAGCTCGCCAAAGTGCGCGCCGAGGGCTTCGCGCTCGACAATCACGAGTCGCAGGAGGAGGGCTTCTGCATCGCCGTTCCGGTTCGCTCTCAGGACGGCGGGATAATCGCCGCGCTGTCCTTTTCGGGCTTTATCGGTCAAAAGACGGTCAGCGAGATCGACCGCTACGTCGGACTGCTGAAAGCAGCCTCGTCCGACATCACAAAGGAGCTTTTCAGCTTCGCATCACAGGAAAGCACAGGAGAAAAAGACAATGGCTGAATTCAAGACCAACGTATACCGGATATTTGACAAGGAAAAGCTGCCCTACACTCCGCATACCTACCCTCACGAGCACGACGACCCGGTGGACGGCGTCACCGTCGCAAACTCGATGGGAATACCGGTGGAGCGGGTGTTCAAAACTCTCGTCACCCACGGCAGCGATAAGAACTATTACGTTTTCGACGTCCCGGTAGCGCGGGAGCTCGACCTCAAAAAAGCGGCGCGGGCAGTCGGCGTCAAGTCGGTCGAGATGATCCACGTCGCCGAGATCAACAAGGTCACGGGCTATATCCGCGGAGGCTGCTCGCCCATCGGAATGAAGAAGAAATACCGCACCGTGTTCGACTCGAGCGCCGCGGGCTTTGATACGATCTTTGTCAGCGCCGGAAAGATCGGCTGGCAGATCGAAGCGGCTCCGGGCGACCTTGCAAAGCTCTCCGGAGCGGATTTTGCCGACATCGTGATGGATAACGGCTGAGCGGCTCATAATTTCCAAAAGCTCAAAGCTTTCCGTATTTCATCATTCCGGCGCGGTATTCGGACGGAGACACGCCGGTCAGCGAGCGGAATGCGCGGTAGAAGCTCGAAGCGTCGCCAAAGCCGGTGTTCATCGCTATCTCGAGCAGCGACAGCTTGGTTGTGGCTATCAGCTCCTTTGCGCGGTTCACCCGTATCATCGTGATATAAGCCTTTGGAGTATCCCCGGTCAGCTCCTTGAAGTAGACCCGCATCTGGGAAACGCTCATGCAGCAGAGCGACGCCAGCGTTCCGACGCTTATTTCGTTCATATAATTTTTTCTGATATAAACCAGCGCCGGACGCAGACGGCTCATATTCGGATTGAGCGTCTGTCCGATCTTGGGCAGTCCCTCGCTGGCTCTGGCGTTGAGCACGAGCAGCTCGGTCAGCAGAGCCATTATTATCCGGAATCTGCCGTAGCGGCGATTTGTCGCCTCGTCGACTATGCGGCGTATCAGCCCGGCGATCTCGGGATATTTCTGCTCGTCGATTATGCCGGAGACGCCGACGGCGTTCTCTATCATATCGGAGATGCCGATGTCGTTCATGCCGTTCTCGCCGCAGAGACGGTAATAATCTATCTGTATGAAGCGCCAGACGCACTGCTCTCCGATGCAGCTGCGGGAATAATGCCGCTCATAGGGGAAAAAGAGCTCTACGCTTCCCTCTCCCACCGGAGTTATCCCATCCGCGGTGTGACATTCGCCGTTTCCGCCAAGGCAGATCCCAAGCTCTATCGTGTCGTGATAGTGCAGAGTCCTTATCTCCCTGTCCGGCAGACAGTACAGCGAGCAGCCTACCGTCACCTCTCCGAGCTCCGATTCCCCGTCCACGCCGCACCATATTGAAGGCTCATATACTCCGCGTTTGATCTCATCCGCGCCGGATCGCGTTTTTTGCATTGAAGTATCTCCTTTTTGCGTTGAAAAAGATCCCGGTCTCATGTATAATAAAGTCAGAGGATCTGCCCGGAGCGGTCATACACGCTCCCGAAAGCGCCGGAATCGCTGAGATCCTCGGCAACCGTTCCAAACGACAATAATGCTTTTTCATTTTTTCTCAGAGGATCGGCGGTATGACGCCGGTCTTTTTTGCTTACAGTCATATTATATCATAATTTCCGGGAAAGGTCAATATCTTTCTGGGGAAACGCCGATATATAAGAAAAATCCGCCGCGGTTTTCAGCCGACGGCGGATAAATGCTACTTATATGCTTTGAGTATTACTGATATGCTTCGAGCAGATCCTCGAGCGTTCCCTGCCATGCCGGGACGTTGGTCGCAAAGTAGGACGCGAGATTCTCGGGAACATTGGTTTTGTCTCTGAACTCGGTGGAGCAGTTGGTGAAGGGAGTGAACATCGTCGAATAAGCGAAGTTGAAGTCCATCTGAGCGCCGCTTCTGATTATATCGAGCATCTCCTTGACTTCCTCGTCGCGG
>CACXED010000019.1 GCA_902766575.1 uncultured Ruminococcus sp.
ACTTGCGGACGAGATACTTTCTCATATCTACCGCGCAGGCGATGAGAATTATCAGACCCTTGATGATATAGAGCATATTCTGCGAGACCGACAGGAAGGTCAGTCCGGTGAAGATTATCTGGAGCAGAAGCACTCCGACGACGATTCCGCCGATCTTACCTGTACCGCCGACAAACGATACGCCGCCTATGACGCAGGCTGCGATCGCGTCGCTCTCGTAGTTCAGACCGGTGTTCGCCGAGCAGGACGCGATGCGCGCGCCCTCGATGAAGCCGGTGATGCCGTACATGACTCCGGCGAGAATGAACACTCCGACTATCGTCCAGAAGACGTTGACTCCCGAGACGTTAGCCGCCTCCTCGTTCGAGCCGACCGCGAACATATTCTTTCCGAAGGTCGTCTTGTTCCAGATAACCCACATCAGAGCGGTCAGTATGATAGCGTAGAGCACATACTTCGGAACCGCGACTCCGCCTATTGTGAACAGCGTTCCCTTGACGAAATCAAGGTAGCCCTCGTCAAGACCCGAGAGAGTCTGTCCGTTGTTTCCGCCGAGTGTGAGGTACAGAAGCACCGTTCCGAAAACTATCAGCTGAGTCGACAGCGTGACTATGAACGGATGGAGCTTGAACTTGGCGACAAAGAAGCCGTTGACAAGACCGACTATCGCGCCGACGAGTATCACGGCGAGCAGCACGAGCCAGAGCGGCATAACTCCGATGCCCTTGAACATCTTGCTCGCATAGCTCGAGACCTGCAGAAGCGACGCCGCGATGCAGGCGGTCAGACCTACGCAGCGTCCCGCCGAGATATCGGTTCCGGTGAGGACTATACAGCCCGCGATTCCGAGCGCGATAGGCAGCTTTGCCGCCGTGAGCGAAATTATGTTGATTATCGACGAGAGCGACAGGAACGTCGGCTGAATTATTGCAATTACTATGACCGCGAGGAGTATGACTATAACCATCGCGTTGTTGAAGAACAGATCGGTGACGCGGCGCATTTTGTCGCGCTTCGGAAGCTCCCTGAACTCCTGCCAGTTTGATTTGAGCTTATTGACCTGTGCTGAAATGACATTTTGCATCTTCAATGACCTCTTTCATTAAACATACTTAGCGGCGAGAGCCATGATTTCTTCCTGATTGGTGGTCTTGGCGTCGACCGTTCCGGCGAGTCTGCCGCCCGACATGACGAGTATCCGGTCGCATACGCCGAGCAGCTCGGGCATCTCCGACGATACCATCAGCACCGTCTTGCCCTCGTTTGCGAGATTGAGTATGAGCTGATAAATTTCGTACTTCGCGCCGACGTCGATTCCGCGGGTCGGCTCGTCGAGCAGCAGCACCGTCGGCTCGGTCAGAAGCCAGCGCCCGAGTATGACCTTCTGCTGATTTCCGCCCGAAAGAGAGCGTATCTTCGTCTCCTGAGTCGGGGTCTTGACGCGCATCGACTTTATGCACCAGTCGGTAGCCTCGACCATCTTCTTCTGATTGAGCAGAGGACCGGTGCGGTACTTCTTAAGGCTTGAGATGACAGTGTTCTCGCGGATGTTAAGTATCCCGAAAATACCCGTGGCGCGGCGCTCCTCGGTGAGCAGCGCGAAGCCGTTCCTTATCGAATCGCCCGGATTTGCGTTCTTGATTTTTTTGCCGTCGAGAGTTATCTCGCCGCTGCGCCTTGCCGCGACGCCGAACAGCGTTTCGAGCACCTCAGTCCGTCCCGAGCCGTCAAGTCCGGCGATACCGAGCACCTCGCCCCGCTTCGCTTCAAAGGACACGTCTCTCAGCGCCGAATATTCGCCTGAGAGATTCTCGACTTTCAGAAGAACGTCGCCGATCTGATTGGTTTTCGGCGGGTAGCGGTTGGTGAGCTCGCGTCCGACCATCAGCTTGATTATCTCGTTCATCGTGAGCTCGCTCGCCGGACGGGTGGCGATCCACTTGCCGTCGCGCATGACGGTTACGTCGTCCGAGATGCGGAGGATCTCCTCCATCTTGTGCGAGATGTAGATGATGCCGCAGCCGCGCTTTTTCAGCATATCAATGATCCTGAAAAGATGCTCGACCTCCTCCTCGGTCAGCGACGAGGTCGGCTCGTCAAAGACGATAATCTTTGAGTTGAACGAGACCGCCTTGGCAATCTCGACCATCTGACGCTGCGAGACCGGCATTTTGCTCATTATCGTGCGGGGATCGACGTTGATTCCGAGCTCCTCAAAGAGCTTCTTCGTCTCGTCGTACATCTTTTTGTCGCTTGTGAGCGGCACATAGGGCGCGACCTTTGGGAAGCGTCCGAGCCACATATTGTCCATGACGCTGCGCTTGAGCGCCTGATTCAGCTCCTGATGCACCATAGCGACGCCGTGCTCGAGAGCCTCCTTGGAGTTCTTGAAGCTGACCTCCTGTCCCTCGAGGAAGATCCGCCCGGAATCCTTTGTATAGACTCCGAACAGGCACTTCATGAGAGTCGATTTGCCCGCGCCGTTCTCGCCCATCAGAGCGTGAACCGTTCCGGCTCTGACCTTGAGCGATACGTTGTCGAGCGCCTTTACTCCCGGAAATTCCTTGCAGATGTTCTCCATCTGGAGAAGCGCCGCGTCTGTGCTTGTGCGTTGAGAATCCATTCTGACTTCTCCTTTTTAATATTCCCAAGCGGCAGCTGCGGCTTTCAGCCGCAGCTGCGCAGGGGTTATCAGCCGAGGTATGCGGAGTAGGGGATGTTCACGCGCCAGTTTCCGACGAGCTTGTCGGCGTCGATGCCGTCGAGCGCGGACTTGCCGTTTGTGAAGTTCTCGGTTATAGCCGCTAAAACGTCAGCCATTCCCTGTCCGTCCTGCTTGATGGTACCGACCATCGTGCCGCTCTGGATCGCCGACTGAGCCGCGGGAGTAGCGTCGACTCCGAATACCGGGATCGTGGTCTTGCCGGAGTTGTTATAGCCCGCTGCCTGGAGCGCGGAGATCGCGCCGAGCGCCATCTCGTCGTTGTTGGCGATGACGAGCTCGACCATGTTGCCGTTGCTCTCGCTGTACTTCGAGAGGATAGTGCTCATATAGTTGGTAGCCGCTGCCGACGACCAGAGTCCGTCCTGGTCGACGAGATACTTGCTGGCGTTGGAGGAATCGTAGAACACGAGCTCGGGCTTTCCGGCAGCAGTGAGGATCTTGTTCGCGTCCTCGACCGCGTACTGGGTTCTCGCGATAGCCTCGAGGTTGCCCTCCTGACCCTTGAACATGACGTAGCTGATCTTGCCGTCGCCG
>CACXED010000020.1 GCA_902766575.1 uncultured Ruminococcus sp.
CCCTCTCCGGCGGCGTCGAGCCGCCAACGCCGCGGCGGGGAGCCCCCGCTGGCAAAGTCAAGGTCAGTGACTGCGCCGCCGTCAGTTGTAGTCTTATCAAACATACAGCGTCGCAGAGGGCGCAATTGATCGTCTCATCAAATATCAAACGTCGCAGAGGGCGAAATTGCTCGGATCAATAAAAAAATTCAGCGGCGCGCAAAACCCGCAGCAGGCGGTTTTTCTTCCCCAAACGGTTGACATTTTCATTGATCTATGGTAGAATATCAGTTGATATCAACATCTCAGAATCACTGAAAGGAATCGCACAATGGTATTTTCAAGCCTCGAGTTCCTGTTCCTGTTCCTGACGGTCACGCTGCTCGTCTACTACATCGTCCCGCTGAAGCTGCGGAATATAGTGCTTTTGGCGTTCAGCCTGATCTTCTACGGCTGGGGCGAGCCGGTCTACGTCTTCCTGATGATCTTTACTATCGCCGTCGACTACGTCTTCGGACTGCTCGTCGAGCGCGGGCAGCGGCTGAACAACAAAAAAGCCGCCAAGACCGCAATGATCAGCGCGGTCGTCATCAACCTCGCGATACTCGGCTTCTTCAAGTATTACGACTTCTTTGTCGCGAACCTGAGACTGATCCCCGGACTCTCGGGACTGCCGATGCTTGGGCTCGAGCTGCCGATAGGAATCTCGTTCTATACCTTCCAGGCGCTGTCCTACGTCATCGACGTCTACCGCATGGACACCGGAGCGCAGCATAATATCGCCGCGTTCGGAGCTTACGTCACGCTTTATCCGCAGCTCATCGCCGGTCCCATCGTCCGCTATAAGGACGTCGACGACCAGCTCACCAACCGCACGCACAGCCTCGAGCTCTTTGCCGAGGGCGTCAGGACCTTCATCGCCGGAATGGGCAAGAAGATCCTCCTCGCCAACACCGCCGGAGCGCTCTGGGAGACGCTGAAAGCCACTCCGACCGACAGCCGCACCGTCGCCGGAGCCTGGCTCGGAATCATACTCTATACCTTCCAGATCTATTTTGACTTCTCGGGCTATTCGGATATGGCGATCGGGCTCGGAAAGATGATCGGCTTCCGATTCCTTGAGAACTTCAACTATCCTTACATATCAACGAGCATCACCGACTTCTGGCGCCGCTGGCATATCTCGCTGTCGACCTGGTTCCGCGAGTACGTCTATATTCCCCTCGGCGGAAACCGGCGCGGCAAGGGCAGACAGATATTCAACCTGCTCGTCGTCTGGTTTTTGACCGGCTTCTGGCACGGCGCGAGCTGGAACTACATTCTCTGGGGACTTTACTACTTCGTGCTGCTGATGATAGAGAAGCTCTTCCTGCTCGATAAGCTCAAGAAAGCGCCCGCCTTTGTCACGCATATCTATACGATGTTCTTCGTCGTGATAGGCTGGCTGCTGTTCGTATTTGAGGATCTTCCGGCGGGAATGATCTGGCTCGGGAATATGTTCGGCGTCGGAGCGACCGCGCTCGCAAACCGCGCCGACCTCTGGCAGATAGTCAGAAATCTGCCTTTCCTCGCGATACTCGCCGTCGCGTCGACACCGCTTCCGAAGAAGCTCTACGAGAGGTTCACCTCCCGCTCCGACGCGGCAAAGACTGTCGCTTCGGTCGGAGGAGTGATAGTGCTGCTTGTCAGCATGGCGTACCTCGTCGACTCGAGCTTCAATCCCTTCCTTTACTTCAGATTCTGACCGGAGATTGCCATGAAATACAAAGTATACGATATAGTCGCCGCAGCGGGACTGCTCGCGGTCACCTACGGCTTCTCGATAGCCACGCTCGTTATCCCGGACAAGGAGTTCTCGCCCGACGAGAACCGCTATCTCCAGCAGAAGCCCGAATTTTCCTTTGAAAATCTGAAAAGCGGAAAATTCACCGCATCGTTCGCCGATTACTTCTCCGACCAGATACCTCTGCGCGGACTGTTCGTCGAGACCAAGGCGCTCGCCGAGTGCGCTATGCTCAAGCAGGAGAACGACAGCGTGCTTGCCGGCTCGGACGGATACATAATCGCCGAGGACTACTATCCCGATCTCGACGAGGCGCGCAAGAACATCAAGGCGATAAACCGCTTTGCTGCGGCTCTGCCCGAGGGCGTGGAGTTTGACGTTGCGATAGCCGGACGGGCGCAGGACGTGCTCGTCAGCCATATGCCCGCGCTCTACCCGGCAGAGGAGCAGACGAGCCGCGTGTTCGGCTACCTCGACGGGAATCTCGAGCCCGGCAGGATAGATATCCTCACGCCGCTCCGGGAGAGAGCCGACGCCGGAGAATACGTCTACTACCGCACCGACCACCACTGGACGACGCTCGGAGCCTACTACGCCTACTGCGGGATACTCGAGAGCTGGGGCATGGAGCCTCTGCCGCTCGACAGCTTTACCCGCGAAACCGCGAGCGACGAGTTCTACGGCACCACATGGTCAAAGGCGGGAATGAGATGGGTCGGTCCCGACACGATGGAGTTCTTCCGCTTTGACGGCGACGAGAGCTACACGACGACAATCGAGGGCAAGGAGAGCTTCTCTTGCTTCTACGACCGGAGCTATCTCGACGTCAAGGACAAATACTCGGCGTTCATCGGCGGAAACAACGCCCGCGTAACAATCACCTCGGGCAAGCCGGGACGCGAGAAGCTGGTGCTCATCAAGGACAGCTTCGGACACTCGCTTGCGCCATTCCTCGCCGCGCACTTTGACCTTGAGATAATAGACCTGCGCTACTTCAAGACCCCGGCTATCGACTTTGTAAAGGAGTCGGGAGCGTCGCGGGTGCTGTTCATCTACAATATGGACAGCATGATAAACTCCAATTCCGCCGCGATGCTGAATCTCGGGATAAAGTGACGCAAAAGCGAGGAAATACCGGACATGAATAAAAAATCGGGCGGGAATTTTTTCCGGACGCTGCCGCTGTACTTTTCAAACGGCATAGTCTACGGACTCAACGCGCTCTACTACTGCTTTATACAGATTTACGTCGGGAGCTGCCACTCGGAGGAGACCTCGGGAGTGCTGCTGTCGATTGGCCCGCTCGTCGCGATATTCGCGCCGATATTCTGGGGACTGCTCGCCGACCGCTCGAGGTCGAAAAACGCGGTGCTGGCGATAGCGATACTCGGCTCGGCGGTGTTCTATTTTCTGATCGGGCTCGGACAGAGCTTCTGGTATCTCGCGGCGATGCTCTTTCTGACGATGCTTTTCATGGCGCCGTTCGGAGGGCTTGTGGACACGGTGACGCTTGAATACACCTCGTCAAGCCGCGTCGCCTACGGGCCGATACGCATCTGCGGAACGCTGGTGTTCGGACTGCTGCCGATGCTGCTGACGGGCTTTACCGAGCGGGACATCCGGGTGATCTTTCCGGTCTATGTGCTGCTGGCGCTGCTCGGAGCGGCGGCTGTGCTGCTCTCGCCGAGAGTCGAGGGTCACGGCGGCGGGGAGAAGCGGCCGTCGGTGCTTCCGCTTTTCAGGGACGGGAGACTGATGCTGATATTCTTCTTTGTCGGGATATCGCAGTTCACCTGGGCATACTATCTGAACTACTATCCGTCGCGGCTGACCGAGCTGGGCTTCTCACAGAGCGTCTGGGGCGTGAACGTCTTTCTTACCGTGCTCGGAGAGATACCCTTCTTTCTGATGTTCAACCGGCTGTTCGAGACCTTCGGGCTCAAAAAGCTGCTCGGACTGAGCCTGATACTCTGCACGCTGAGATACGCCGGACTTGCGTATCTGACCTCGGCGCCGCTGATACTGGCGCTCGGTCTCATCACCGGCTTTGCGACGACGGTGTTCACCTACTGCGGGTCGTACTATATCACGCACAACGTCGCTCCCGAGTCAAAGGCGAGCGCGAATCAGCTCATGTACTCGCTGGGTAACGGACTTCCCAAGGTGCTCGCCGGAGTGCTGGGAGGCAGGATGACCGCCGCGATCGGACGCACCGCGTCGCTGACGATCTGCTCGGCTCTCTGCGCCGCCGCGCTCGTCGTGTTCATTTTCAGCAGAAAGAAGCTGACCGGGCGCTTGAGCTGACGTCGGATCGCAGACGCGATATGCAAAAAAGGAGATCATACAATGAAACTCACGCTTGAGGATATCAAAAAAATTGCGTTCGGAGCCGTCTTTGTCGAGGAGAGCTTCGGAGCCTTCGCTTTCCGGCGCTTCACAAAGGAGCAGGCGGAGCTCTACGTCAAGCGGAACATCGACCACTTCAACAAGACCTTCGCGACCGCCGGAGTCAGGCTCGCGTTCAAGACCGACGCGAGCCGTATGAGCTTTAACTATAAATTCGCTTTCGGCTCGAGCCGGATGTACGGCTGGTTCGACGTCTACGAGAACGACGTGCTCACCGCGCATATCGGCGGAGAGGGCAAGCTCTTTACCTCCGGTCAGGCGAAAATCGAGTTCTCGCCCGGCGAAAAGCGTGTCGAGATCTACTTCCCGTGGTCAAAGGCGGCGTTTCTGTCCGACGTGGAGCTGGACGGCGAAATTCTCTCGCCCTGCCCGAGGAGCCGGAAGATGATCTGCTACGGCGACTCGATCACCCACGGCTACGACGCGATATATCCGTCGCTCGCCTATGTGTCGCTGCTCGCAAAGGCGCTCGACGCGGACGCGGTGAACAAGGGCATCGGCGGGGACTGCTTCTTCCCCGAGCTCGCGGCTCAGCCCGATCCCGAAAAGCCCGATATCGTCACAGCTGCATACGGAACCAACGACTGGTGCAATTACTCCCGCGAACACGCCGACAGCGGCTGCCGCGAGTTCTTCGAGAACCTCTGCAAAAGCTATCCGGACGCGAAAATTTTCGCTGTCACGCCGATCTGGCGCAAGGACGGCGACAAGGAGACAAAATACGGTCTGCCGCACCGTGAGCTCGACCGGGTCATGCGCGGACTGCTCGCCGGGCTTCCGGTGACTGTCTTAAACGGCTACGAGCTGACGCCGCATCTGCCCGAATTCTACTCGGACGGCTATCTCCATCCAAACGACCTCGGCTTCACATTCTACGCAAAGAATTTAGCGCGGATGATGAATATCTTAAATTAAGGAGATGTTTTTATGGAACTTTCAAAAAACAAAATGATCTTCGGTCACAGAGGCGCATCGGCCTACGCGCCCGAGAACACTCTGCCCGCCTTTGAGCTCGCCGCGGACATGAACGCTTTCGGAGTAGAGCTCGACGTCCATCTGACAAAGGACGGGAAGTTAGCGGTCATACACGACGGCGAGATCTCCCGCGTCTCGGACGGCTCGGGCAAGGTCAGCGAAATGACCCTCGACGAGCTTCGCGCCTACAACTTTGCCGCCAAGTTCCCCGGAGGAGAGAAATTCGGAAAGGTCGCGATCCCGACGCTTGACGAGGTGTACGAGCTTCTCGCTCCGCGCGGGCTCTGCGTCAACGTCGAGATCAAGGCTAACGGCCGCGATTTTGTCAGAAAGGTTCACGACTGCGCGGTCGCTCACGGCATGAGGGAGAGAGTGATCTATTCGTCGTTCAATCACTGGAATCTGACCGACCTGCTCGAGTACGACGGCGAGGCCTTCGTCGCTCCGCTCTACGGCGCGGAGATAGTCAAGCCCGCCGATTACGCCGCGCTTTTCGGCGCCCGGGCGATACATCCGCACTACTCGCAGATACTGAATCATCCCGATATCGTCGCCCGTGCGGCAGAGCTCGGCGTCCGCGTGCATCCGTGGACGGTCGACGATCCGGAGGCGATAAAGAGGCTCTGCGAGCTGAATGTCGGCGCGATAATCACGAATAAGCCCGATCTGGCGCTCAAGATCGCGAACGGCTGAGCGTCTGTGCGAATATAATAAAGGACAGAGACGAATATTTTCGGGTCTCTGTCCTTTTTTCAAAAATGGAGGTGAGTCATGAAGCCTGTCATCGGAATAACCGCCGGATTCAACGGCGACGGGGAGCTGTATCTGCGCCGACGCTACTGCGAGGCGGTCAGAGAAGCGGGCGGCGTGCCTGTCGTGCTGCCGCCCGACACGGAGCCGGAGAGCGCGCTCGGCTTCTGCGGGGGGATAGTGTTCAGCGGCGGCGGGGACATCGCTCCGGAGCGGTTCGGAGTCTATGAATACGACGCGGAGAAGCTCGGGACTATATCTTCCGAGCGCGACGGGTTCGAGCTTGAGCTCGCGCGGCTGGCATACGGGAGGAGGACTCCGGTGCTGGCGATCTGCCGAGGGATACAGGTGCTGAACGCGGCGCTCGGCGGGACGCTGCTGCTCGACATCCCCGGGCATATGCAGAGCGGAGCGCGGAGCGAGGTCTCGCACCGGGTGATTGCCGAATCCGGGACGCAGCTCTGCAGGCTTGCGGGAGGGTCGTTCAGGGTGAACAGCTTTCACCATCAGGCAGTCGGGCGGACAGCTCCGGCTCTGCGGATCTCAGCGCGCGCCGAGGACGGCACTGTGGAGGGGCTCGAAGCCCCGGACTTCTTTTTTATAGGCGTTCAGTGGCACCCGGAGCATCTGCGGGACTCCGTCTCAGACGCGTTGTTTCAGGCGCTGGTCGAGCGCGCAGCGCTTCTATAGTGATGCTGCTTTCCGCAACGCTTAATTTTTTTATTGATCCGAGCAATTGTGCTATCTACGACGCTTGATATTTTTATGAGGCGA